>NZ_JAAGPL010000221.1:0-238 GCF_017104785.1 Burkholderia sp. Ac-20353
GACAAAAAAAAAAAAATATAAAAGTAAATCAACATGAGGAGGGCTGATTAGAATAAAATAAGTAAAGAGAACATAAACCTCAAGAGATCAGGTTACATAGTGACTTGAGACAGACACAACAGTAGAGTACATCTAATATCATCACACGTGAGTGTGTGACACTGTCTTTGTGCGTGAAATAAATATAGATATGGACTGTGTGTATGACGAGTACGTAAGTCCAGGATGGATAATATCA
>NZ_JAAGPL010000222.1:0-13336 GCF_017104785.1 Burkholderia sp. Ac-20353
CCCGGCGTGCCGGGATCGATGTCCGCGGCGAGCGCCGGCAACGGCACGGGCACGCCCGCCGACGGGACGTCCTTCGGCGCATCGAACCGGCCGATCAGCGCGTCCGGCGTCTGCCCGGTCAGCACCGCGAGCCGGTGCTCGTCGACGCCGATGGCCGCTTCGTACACGGCAATCCGCGACGTCGTCGATTCGTACTGCGCACGGGCGCGCGCCGCATCGAGTTCGGAGCCGCGCCCCGCGCCGACGCGCGCATTGATCAGCGCGAGCGTCTGCTTCTGGTTCGCGGCGTTCTCGCGCGCGATCCGCAGCCGCTCCTGCGAGCCGCGCAGGTCGACGTAGGTGCTCGCGACCTCGGCCGCGATCGCGATGCGCACCGCGCGCACGTCCGCGGCGCTCGCGGCCGTTTCCGCGCGCTGCGATTCGATCGAGCGACGCACGCGGCCGAACAGGTCGAGTTCCCACGCGGCATTGATCCCGACGCTGGAAATCGGCGTATCGCGCTGGCTGCGCGGCGCGCCGAACGCCTGGTCCTTGCTCGACAGCTGATGGCCGATCCGGCCGCTCGCGGTGATCGTCGGATAGCGGTCGAACGTCGCCTGCGACAGCAGCGCATTCGATGCGTCGTAGCGCGACACGGCGACCTGCAGATCCTGGTTCGCCGCGAGCGCCGCGTCGATCAGCCCGGTCAGCGCCGGATCGCCGAAGCCGCGCCAGAACGCGGCATCGGCGGCGTCCGATGCATCGGGCGGCACATCGGGTATCGAAGCGTCGCGCCCGGTCGCCGGCTGCGCGTCGCGCGCAAACCGCGCAGCGGTGGCCGTATCGGGCCGCTTGAAATCGGGGCCGACCGCGCACGCGGCGAGTGTCACCGACATCGCGAGCGCGGAAAGACGGAAAACGGCGCTCATCGGTTTTCTCCTTCGAGGGTGCCGTGCTGTTCGCTCCAGACGGCCGGCGTGCCGCCCGCGAGCTTGCGGATCGTCACATAGAACACGGGCGTGAGGAACAGCCCGAACAGCGTGACGCCGAGCATCCCCGCGAACACGGTGATGCCGGTGGCCGCACGCACCTCGCTGCCCGCGCCGCTGCCGATCAGCAGCGGCACCGAGCCTGCGATGAACGCGACCGACGTCATCACGATCGGGCGCAGCCGCAGCCGGCACGCTTCGAGCGCGGCTTCGACGGTGCCCTTGCCCTGGATTTCGAGCTCGCGCGCGAACTCGACGATCAGGATCGCGTTCTTGCACGCAAGGCCCATCAGCACGACGAGACCGACCTGCACGAACACGTTGTTGTCGCCGCCCGACAGCCACACGCCGAACAGCGACGCGGCCATGCAGACGGGCACGATCAGGATCACCGCGAGCGGCAGCGTCCAGCTCTCGTACAGCGATGCGAGCACGAGGAACACGAGCATCACCGCGAGCGGGAACACGACGATCGCCGCATTGCTCTGCGTGACCTGCTGATAGCTGAGGTCGGTCCATTCGAGCGTGATGCCGGGTGGCAGGACCTCCTTCGCGATCTGCTGCAGTTTCGCGATCGTCTGCGACGACGACATCACCTTCGGGTCTGCGTCGCCGATCAGGTCCGCCGCCGGAAAACCGTTGTAGCGGACGACCGGGTCCGGCCCGTAGGTCGGCTCGATGGTCACCATCGAGCCGATCGGCACCATCTCGCCTTTCGCATTGCGCGTGCGCAGGTTCGCGATGTCCGCCGCGGTCTGGCGATGGCCGGAATCCGCCTGCGCCATCACGCGGTAGACGCGCCCGAACAGGTTGAAGTCGTTCACGTACGTCGAGCCGAGATAGACCTGCAGCGTGTTGAACAGATCGGTCAGCGCGACGCCTTGCGCCTTCGCCTTCAGCCGGTCGACCTTCACTTCGAGCTGCGGGATGTTCGCCTGGTACGAGCTGACCGGATAGCGCATGCCCGGCGTCTTCGCGACCGCGGCCTGGAACGCGGACAGCGCGTTCTGCAGCGCGCCGTAGCCGAGGCCCGCGCGATCCTCCAGATACAGCGAATAGCCGGACCCGTTGCCGAGGCCCTGGATCGGCGGCGGCATCAGCGCATACGCGATCCCGCCGCTGATGCCCGCGAAACGCGCATTCAGCTCGGCGTTGATCTGCGCGGCGCTGCGATGCCGCTGGTCGAACGGCTTCAGGATGATGTACGAGGTCGTGATGTTCGGCGTGTTCACGCCCTGCAGCGCGTTCAGCCCCGAGAAGCCCGGCACCATCTCGACGCCGTCGGTGCTGCGCGCGATCTTCATCATCTGCTCGGCCACCGCGCTCGTGCGCGACAGCGACGCGCCTTCCGGCAGCTTCGCGCCCGCGAACAGGTACAGCTTGTCCTGGACCGGAATGAAACCGCCCGGCACCGTGTTGAACAGCAGCGCCGTCGCCGCGAGCAGCGCCGCGTAGACCGCGAACACCGCACCACGGCGCTTCAGCGTGCGCGTGACCACGCCGTGATAGCCGTCCGAACTGCGCTCGAAGAAGCGGTTGAACGGATGGAACAGCCAGCCGAATCCGCGGTCGAGCGCGCGCGTGAGCGCATCCTTCGGCGCGCCATGCGGCCGCAGCAGCTTCGCGGCCAGCGCCGGCGACAGCGTCAGCGAGTTGATGGCCGAGATCACGGTCGAGATCGCGATCGTGACCGCGAACTGCCGGTAGAACTGGCCCGTGACGCCCGACATGAACGCCATCGGCACGAACACCGCGCACAGCACCAGCGCGATCGCGATGATCGGGCCGGACACCTCGCGCATCGCCTGGTGCGCGGCATCGCGCGGGCTCAGGCCCTGTGCGATGTTGCGCTCGACGTTCTCGACGACGACGATCGCATCGTCGACGACGATCCCGATCGCAAGCACGAGCCCGAACAGCGTCAGCGTGTTGATCGAGTAGCCGAGCAGCAGCAGCCACGCGAACGTGCCGACCACCGACACCGGCACCGCGATGAGCGGAATGATCGACGCGCGCCAGGTCTGCAGGAACAGGATCACGACGAACACCACCAGCACGACCGCCTCGATCAGCGTGTGCTGCACCGCGCGGATCGACTCGCGCACGAACACCGTCGGGTCCCACACAGGCCGGTACGCGATGCCGGGCGGGAAGCTCTTCGACAGCTCGTCGAGCTTCGCGTACACCGATTTCGCGACCTCGAGCGCGTTCGCGCCCGGCGACAGGAAGACGCCGATCACGGCCGAATGCTTGTCGTTGAAGAACGCGCGCAGCGTGTAGTCGCCCGCGCCGAGCTCGAGCCGCGCGACATCCGACAGCCGCACGACCTGGCCGTCGTCGCCGTTGCGCAGCACGATGTCGCCGAACTCCTGCACCGTGCGCAACCGGCCGCGCACGTTGATCGACACGAGGAAATCGGCTGCCTTCGGCGACGGTTCCGCGCCGAGCTGGCCCGCCGACACCTGTACGTTCTGCTCGCGCACCGCGGCGATCACGTCGCTCGCGGTCAGCCCGCGCGACGCGAGCCGGTTCGGATCGAGCCAGATCCGCATCGCGTAGTCGCCGGAGCCATTGACGCCGACGTCGCCGATGCCAGTGATCCGCGACAGCTCGTCCTTCACGTGCAGCGTCAGGTAGTTGCGCAGGTACAGCGAATCGCGGCTGTTGTCCGGCGAGTAGAGGCTCACGTACATCAGCGGCGTCGGCGACTGCTTCTGCGTCGTCACGCCGTACTGGCGCACTTCGTCGGGCAGGCGCGACAGCGCCTGGCTCACGCGGTTCTGCACCCGCACCGCGGCCGTGTCCGGATCGACGCCCGGCACGAACGTGACGACCACCTGCAGGCTGCCGTTCGATCCCGCGACCGACTTCATGTACATGATCCCTTCGACGCCGTTGATCGCCTCCTCGAGCGGCTCGGCGACCGATTCGGCGATGGCCTTCGGGTTCGCGCCCGGATACGTCGCGCGCACGACCACGCTCGGCGGCACCACTTCCGGATACTCGCCCGCGGGCAGCATCGGAATCGCGATCAGCCCGAGCGCGAAGATGACGATCGACAGCACGACCGCGAAGATCGGGCGGTTGATGAAGAAACGGGAGAAATCCATATCGCGCCTCCCGTCACTGCGCAGCCGGCGCCGCCGCATCGGCGGATGCAGGCAGCGTCGCGGCGACCGGTTGCACGGCGAGCGCCTTCGGCTTCACCGGCGCACCCGGATAGTAGATCCGCTGCACGCCTTCGACGATCACGCGGTCGCCGGCCTTCAGCCCCTTCTCGATGATCCGCTCGCCTTCCAGCGCGCGGCCGATCGTCACGTCGCGGCGCAGCGCCTTGTCGCCCACGCCCACCACGTACACGTACTTGCGGTCCTGGTCGGTCAGCACCGCCTTGTCGTCGACCAGCAGCGCATCCTGGTCGCGGCCGCTGACGAGCTGCACGCGCGCGTAGAGGCCCGGCGTGAACGTGTGGTCCGCGTTGGACAGGCGCACGCGCGCACGGATCGTGCCCGTGGCCGGGTCGAGCCGGTTGTCGAGGAAGTCGACCGTGCCCGCGTGCGGGAAACCCGTCTCGTTCGCGAGGCCGACGCGCACCGGATCGGCGCCGATCGCGCGATGCGCCGGATCGGCGCGCCGCGCGTTGTAGCGCAGGTAGCTCTGCTCGTCGCAATCGAAATACACGTAGACCGGATCCTGCGACACGACCGTGGTCAACAGCGTGTCGTCGGCGCGCGCGAGGTTGCCGACCGTCGCGAGCGCTCGGCCCACGCGGCCCGCGATCGGCGCGCGCACTTCGGTGAAGCCGAGGTTGAGCTGCGCGTCGGCGACGGCGGCTTCCGCCGCCTGCAGGTCCGCGCGCGCCTGCGCATCGGTCGCGTGCGCGTTGTCGAGTTCCTCCTGCGACGTCGCGTGCGCGTCGATCAGCGTCTGCACGCGCTTGAGCTGCACCTGCGCGAGGCTCGCCGCCGCGCGCGCCCGCTGGCGCTGCGCGGTGGCGCGATCGAGCGCGATTCGGTACGGACGCGGATCGATCACGAACAGCACCGCGCCTTGCGGCACGAGATCGCCCTCCTTGTACGCGACACGCTGCAGATAGCCGCTCACGCGCGGCCGCAATTCGACCGCGTCGACGGCCTCGACGCGGCCGTTGAACTCGTCGGCGAGACGCACGGTACGCGGTGCGATCGTCGCGATGCCGACTTCGGGTGGGGATTGGGCCGGTTGACCGGCGTTGCGGTCATGGCAGCCGGACAACGCAAGCAGGAGCGCGCAGACGGCGCCCCGGAATGGCGTCTTGCGGACAGGAAAGGAAAGCATGGAGCCTCGCGGTACGTTAAACTGCCGCGTAGCATAAAAGTTGAAGTTAACTTTAAGTCAAGAATTCCCGGAGGCTTGCATGGGTATCACCGACGAGACGAAATGGCCGCTGATGTCGATTCGCGAAGTGGCCGCACGCAGCGGCGTGCCCGCGTCGACGCTGCGCTTCTACGAGTCGCGCGGGCTGATCCGCTCGCAGCGCAACGGCTCGAGCCATCGCCACTATTCGCGCTCCGTGCTGCGGCTGATCGCCTTCATCGTGTTCGCGCAGAAGATCGGCTATTCGCTCGACGAGATCGCCGAGCAGCTCGTGAGCCTGCCGGCCGACACGCTGCCGACCAACAAGGACTGGCAGCGGCTGTCACGAGGATGGAAGAAGCGCGTCGCGGACCGGATCGAGGAACTGCAGCGGCTGTACATCAATCTCGATGAATGCATCGGCTGCGGCTGCCTGTCGCTGAAGCGCTGCAAGCTGACGAACGCCGACGATCGCGCGGGCCGGCGCGGGCCGGGCGCGCGGCGGTGGCTCGGGGATCCGCCGCCAGTCTGACGACCGCGCGGGCGTTTGGGCCGCGTCGCTCAGCGCCCCAGCAGGTTGATCGCCGTCGCGAGCACGGCTTCCTTGAATTGCTGCTGACGCGTCGGCAGCGACGTGAATTCGTGCATCAGATGGCTGTACGCAACCGTCGTGCCGATCGCGTTCTCGAGCATGAAGAACATCACGTCGGGATCCGTCATCGCGATTTCACCGGCTTCGGCCGCGTCGGTCAGCAGCGGCACCATCACCGCGTGATACGGACGCACGAGCCGCTCGAGCAGCCGGTTGAGCCGCTCGCCCTGCTCCGTCGTCGCGGTCGAGAAGAACATCCCGATGTCCGGCTCGGCGAACACCATGTCGATGCCGAGTTCCAGCGCACGCTCGACGCGCGCCCGGCGTGACAGCGGCGACGTGCGCAACGCGCGCTGCGCGTCGAACAGCGGCGCGGCCAGCTCCGCGATCTGCTCGACGACCGCGAGCCACAGCGTTTCCTTGCTCCCGAAATGGTGCGCGATCAGCGCCGCATCCACGTCCAGTTCGCGCGCGATCTCGCGCACGCTCGTCGCGTCGTAGCCACGTTTTGCAAACATTCCGCGGGCCGCCCGCAAAATCACTTCCGGCCCGACGGACGCGCCCGGCAGCGGCCGTCCGCGCGCGCGCCGCTTCGACGGCGACCGCTCAGAGACTTCATCCACGTTTTCCTGCTCCCTTCTTGTCTTATCTTGCCTCGACCGTGCGTCCGCCCCGAATCCCGGGACCGAACGGTTTTCCCTTCGATTGACACGTCAAGTATCGAAGCGCTAGGATCATACCTTATTCATCATGCGATGATTTAACTATGTCAGAACCACTCCGCATCGTCATCGTCGGCGGCGGCATCGCCGGTTTGCAGCTCGCGACCCGCCTCGGCGAACGGCTCGGCCGCCCTGGCCGTGCCGAAGTCACCTTGATCGACCGCAGCGCGACGCACGTCTGACTCGAAAGGACAGACATCATGGAAGACATCGCAGCTCCGTGGCTTCGAACCGTCGCGGAAATCCGCAGCATCGGCATGCCGCCCGTGCGGTCGGCGGCGGATCGGCGACGCAGCACGACACGCGACAAACTGCCGGCGTGGAACCCGTCGAGCCGGCCGACGATCGGCGTGCTCGAACGGCCGGCGGCCGATTGCGTGATGATTTCATGGTGCGACGCGTGCACCGGGCATTACGGTTATCAGAAATGGCGGCTGTTCATCACGCGGCGACGCGGCGCGTGCGCGCTGTCCGGACGGCCGATCGAGATCGGCGACAGCGTCTACTCGCCGCAACTGCTCGGGTCGACGCCGGGGAATGCCGGCGCGATGATCCTCGCGGACTGTCTGGATGCAGTCGAGGCGGCTTGACGGGGTCGCCGGCCGGAACTTTGCCCGATGCTTACGAACGGCTGACCACGCCGGATCGCATCGCATCTCGCTGCATCACGGCAGCACTCGGCGTTCGCAGCCTCCCGAACGCCACCCGCACGCATAGTGGGAATAAAACCCGCGGCACACCGGTATCACGTGCAGAAGGTGCCGGTTTCTCCGCGGACGACCCGGCCGTCCGGTTTCCCACCATTCGCTTGCGAGGCCCCCATGTCATCATCGAACCCATCGAATCCGTCCCGCCGGAAAGCCCTGCAGTGCATGGCCTTCGGTGGCCTCGGGACGCTCTTCACGCTGTCGGGCGGCGTCCTCGCGCCTTTCGATCTGGCATTGGCGCAACAGGGAAGCGCGCCGCCCGCGAACCTCGGCAAACCGCTGTTCCTGCAGATCAGCGACTCGCACATCGGTTTCAACAAGGAAGCCAACCCCGACGTCGCGAGCACGCTCCAGCGCACGATCGACCTCGTTAACGGCATGCCCGACAAGCCGGCACTCGCGATCCACACCGGCGACATCACGCACCTGTCGAAAGCGTCGGAATTCGATCTTGCGTCGCAGTTGCTGTCCGGATTGACGATTCCCGAACTTCATACGGTTCCGGGCGAGCACGACGTAACCGACGGCAGCGGCGCCGAGTATTTCAGCCGCTTCGGCAAGGCATCGGACAATCGCGGCTACTACAGCTTCGATCACGACGGCGTGCACTTCGTCGCGCTCGTCAACGTGATGCACTTCAAGCCGAACGGGCTCGGTAGCTTCGGGGCCGACCAGCTCGCGTGGCTCGAACAGGATCTCAAGGGCCGCTCGTCGAGCACGCCGATCGTCGTGTTCTCGCACATGCCGATGTGGACGATCTACGAACCGTGGGGCTGGGGAACCGGCGACGCGCCGCAGGCACTCGGCTACCTGAAGCGCTTCGGCTCGGTCACGGTGCTGAACGGACATATCCATCAGATCGTGTCGAAGGTCGAAGGCAACATCACGTTCCACACCGCCCGCTCGACCGCGTTCCCGCAACCGACCGCCGGCAATGGCCCCGGCCCGGTGCCGCTCACGGTGCCGCGCGACCAGCTCGCGAAAATGCTCGGGGTGACCACCGTCGCGTTTGCCGGCCATCCCGCGGCGTCGGCGCTGCACGACTCGACCATCGGTTAAGCGCAAGGAGTGCATCGTGAACAACAAGCCTTCATTCCGCTTCCTGATCGCCGCCGCGCTGTGCTTCGCGGCGTCCGGCGCGTCCGTCCCCGCATTCGCGCAGGGAACCGGCGACACGGTCGTCACGATCAAGAATTTCATGTTTTCGCCGATGTCCACCACGATCAAGGCCGGCACGACGCTCACATGGAAAAATCTCGACGCGGAGCCGCACACCATCGTCAACGACGCCGGCATCTTCCATTCGAAAGCACTCGACGAGGATGAGACGTTCTCGTTCAAGTTCGACAAACCGGGCGTCTACAAGGTGTTCTGCGGCATTCATCCGTTCATGAAGGAAACGATCACGGTCGAGTAAAGCGGATCATCGCAGTCGGTGTGGTCCGGCGGCGCAGTACCCCATGGGGATGCGTCGCCGGACCGCATGGCGGCCGTATGGCGGCTGTATGGCGGCCGTATTCGCCACAATGATCGCGAGGTGCGATACGGTCGCATTCCGGTCGCATTCCGGTCGCGTTATAGCCGCGTTATGGCCGCGTTATGGCCGCGTTACGAACCGGCTCGCATCCGCAGGCGTTCGACGAAGCCGCCCAGCTCACGCGCGTCCGCATCCGTGACGACCCAGTAGTTCATGTGTGCGGTGGCCCAGTGCGCAAGGCTGTAGCCGCGCTGCGCGTAGACGTGCGGCTGTTCTCCGGCACTGTCGGCAGGCCATACGTAGACATTGATCGGATGCAGCCGGTAGCGATACACGAGCACCGCGACCGCGCGCCCGTTCACGTAGTCGAGCCGCCCGCCAACGAGCGGATAGCCGTCGTTCGCGAGCTCCGGCACCGGCGGCGCAAAATCGATCTTCCCGTCGAACCACGGCTTCACCGTGTGCCGGTCGGTCGACACGACGTCGATCAGGTGGCTCGCCTGAAGCGAACGCACATGGTTGTCGACGAGTTCCGAGCGGAGCCGGGCATCGGCGCTCGGCACCGACAGGTAAAGTGACCCGCTCCACGCGAGCACGAACACGCTGACGGCCATGGCACCGGCAGGCGCCCAGATCGGCACGCCGCGCGTCCCGCGCGGCGCCAGCCATTGCGTGAAGCGCTGCAGCACCGTCTTGCGCACACGCAGATCGGACACGATCCGCGCGCGCAGCGCATCCGGCGCACGAAACCGGAGGTCGGGCGCTTTCATCAGCGCACTGACCTGCCGCTGCGTGTCGAACGCCTGCCTGCATGCGCTGCAGCGCGCCAGGTGGCGCTCGAACGCCGCACTCTGCGCGAGACCCAACTCGTTGTCGAGATACGCGGACAGCAAGTCGACCGCCTGTTGATGATCCATCACGCCTCCTGGCCCACGCTCGTCAGAATCGCGGCGAGCTGTCGGCGCCCGCGCCCCAGACGCGACATCACGGTGCCGATCGGAACGCCGACGACGCTCGCAATTTCCTTGTACGACAATCCCTCGATCTCCCTCAGCACGATGACCTCGCGATGCTCGACGCTCAGGCGGCCGAGCGCGCTGACCACACGCTGGCGATCCTGATCGCGCATCATCAGCGTCTCCGGGCTGCACGCGCGTTCGTCGCAGAGGTCCGGCGCACCATCGTCGTCGTCGAGCGACAGCGATTCGGCCGCGTGGCGCCGGCTCTGCCGATACCACGTACAGAACACGTTGCGCACGATGCTCAGCAGCCACGCACGCGCGTCGTTGCCGTCAAACCGGTCGATGAACCGGAATGCGCGGATGTACGCTTCCTGCACGATGTCCTGCGCGTCCTGGTCGTTGCGGGCCAGCCATCGCGCGACGTTGTACGCCGAATGCATGTGAGGCAGCAGCAGTACTTCGAAGCGCCTGACAGAAGATTGCTCGTCCATTCCGAACCCGGATCGTCACTTGACGGAAACTGCACTCGCACAAGTGATAACCGCAGCAACACGGTTTCTATTCCCGGCCGCTGCGCGCATTGCAGGTGCGGCTCGGCAGCGACGACGCCGATTCGCATGTGGCACCGCGACCGGCACGCCCCGCATTCGACGAATCTCGCAAGCGTCCGCACGAGCGGAATAAACACGCGCCCATCGAAGTTGAACGGAATGCAGGACCCGTTGTTGTTCTTTCGAAGGAGCGAGACATGAGCAGGCATCTGATGATCGGCTTCTCCATTGCGGTGCTTTCCGCAACCGGATTCGCCACACATGCGGCTGCGCAAGGCAAGACGCGCGCCGAAGTCCGTCAGGAATTGATCGACGCGCAAAACCACGGAATGCGATTCGTGACCGATACGTCCTATCCCGACGTGAGTCCGCTGTTCCGGCAGCAGGCGGAACGCATGCAGACCCAGCCCGAGCAAAGCGGATCGGGGAATCAGGCCGCGGGTTCGTCCGATGCCGGCAAGCGCGCAACCTCACCGGCGCTGCAGGACACGATGCCGTGCGCGGGTCCGGTCAGCTTTTGCACGCCGTATTTCGGTAGCTGACGCGACGCGCGCCATCCCCGTCGTTTCGCGCCCGCACGACACTACCCAGGAGCTTCATCATGAAACCTTATTTCGGATTTCTGATTTTTTCAGCGCTGCTCGCTAGCCATACGGCGATGGCCCAGACACCAGCCCCACTCACCCGCGCCCAGGTGCTGGACGAGCTGTATCGCCTCGAAGCCGCCGGATACGATCCTTCCGCAGGCGACGAAGGCAACTATCCGGCCGACATTCAGGCCGCGGAAGCGAGGGTTGCTGCGCAGCAGGCCGCACCAGCGGCGTCTTCCGCCGCGACCGGCGCACCCGGGGCCGGAATCTCCATGCAGCCCCGCCAGTAAGCGCGGAGGACGGACGGCGCAGCGGTGCCTGTGCGGTGATGGGCGAAGCAATGCGCGGACATGCCGGCCCGGCTGTTCGCGCAAACGCTGCCGGGTTCGCGGGATCCGTTGCGCCGTTGCCATACAGGCTGTCGGCGCTGACAGCGACCGCTGCACGGGCTGTATGGATTGCCCGCTCCGACAAGACAAAATACGTTATTTGGAAGCGTGAACGCTGTAATCCGTCACGACACCATTTCTTAAATGCACTGTCAGGTATCGGATTGGCTGAGCGGGATTGGCCGCATTCAAAACCTGACCGTTAACCGTATTTGCAGCAACGCCAAGCATTCCCGGCATCGGAATGCTGTTCCAGAGAGACGTAATGCCAATCGTCTTGGCGCGGTTATTTGGATCGTACACATAGCTCCACGATTCACTGCCATCGCTTCGGGTACCCTTGTCGCTCGGGTCCCCAAACAATGCCAGCACCTGATCCCGGCTTGTCTTGCCGGGGATGAGATTCTGCTTCAGGTAAGAAGGGTCGTACCTGGAAGCATCGGCGGTTGCACCGCTCCCCGGAAGCTGCGCACACGCAGATATGACAAGAAAGGCGCACAAGGCCCCGGAATAGGTCAGAGTTTTCATTTTTATATCCGATTATTCAGTAATCCTTCATTAACTCAAGTTACGACGCAATGGATTGCCGACGCAGCGTGATTGTTCGGCCGGTCGCATTCCGGTCCTGATGGTATGCTGGATTTCATTGCGAAAGGTAACTGTCCGTCTCGATCTGGTGCGCTTGCGTCTCAGTGGATAGCGAGATGCGGAGTGCATCGGGATGGCACTCGCGTAGAACATCTCTTTTTCACCAGGACGGAACGTGTTCGGCGATGCGCGTACGGTCGCGGCTTGTCACATCTTGAGTGACGAGAGAAAATGAAAACGGAGATGCGGACGATCGAGAGACTCGCCGACTTTCGATCCGCGAGAAAAACAGAACCACAACACCAATTATTCCAAGGGCTAGCGATGGGAAGCCACCCCGTGCTCGATACCTATCAAATTTCCACGCTCGATGCTCCGCCAAAGGAGCGCTTCGATGCATGGGTATCCGCTAGTGGAGGCTGGATCATCCGGCCACGGCGAAACACCACGGATGTGCGATGCCGGGAGCGATGGGCAGTATCCTTGCCAGCCATCTTCGGTCATTCCACGACAACCTTGCCGGGCTCTCTGCCGCGCAAATTCCCTATCTCACCCAGGCAACGACAAACCTGTTGCTTGCCTGCCTGCAAACGACCCTTGACACATTGATGCAGGCGGATACGGAAATCAATGCAGCGCTTCTGGAAGCGGCGAAAGGATACATCGAAAAGAATTTTACGAACCCGGCGCTGTCTCCGGAACAGATATGCAAGGCAATCGGGATATCGCGAGCGAAACTGTATCGACTCTTTGAACCGGCGGGTGGCGTGATGAAGTTGATCCAGCGAAAGCGCCTCGTGCATATACGAAGCATTCTCGCCGATCCGACTCGACCAAAGGCGAGAATTGCCGACATTGCATGGCGCCATGGATTCGCCAGCGACAAGCATTTCAGCCGATCATTCAAGGCCGAATTTGGATTCAGCCCACGCGAAACGATCAGGCAGGCTTTCCATCAAGATGACAGCCGCCGGCTGGATAGACCACAGCCCGGATCCGATCAAGTCAAATTCAGTGATTGGGCGACACGGGGTGCCAGGTCCGCCTGAATGAACCGATGACACCGGGAAGAGTCCGCACTCGGCAATACCGGCGGGACGATTGAAGGAGGCATGAAGCGGGGAAGCATTGCCGAGACAAAGGACGCCGAACCTTGGCGACACCCGTCTCTCACAAGCCTCCCCTCGATGAATCTCTAACGCAGACGTGCGATTTCAGGCGCACTCGCTTCGAGCGCGCCCCCTCGTCAGCCCTTCAGCGCCCCGAAGATCTCGCCCAACATCGTTTTCGCATCGCCGAACAACATGCGGTTGTTGTCCTTGTAGAAGAGCGGATTGTCCACGCCCGCATAGCCCGAGGCCATGCTGCGCTTCATCACGATCGACGTCTTCGCCTTCCACACCTCCAGCACCGGCATGCCGGCAATGGGGCTGGTCGGGTCGTCCTGCGCCGCCG
>NZ_JAAGPL010000223.1:0-13050 GCF_017104785.1 Burkholderia sp. Ac-20353
GCTGCAGGGCATCTACCTCGGCGCGAGCTACTGGGCAGTCGCGCAGGGGCTGAACGCCGGCGTGATGGCGCTGCTCGGCGCGCTGCAACCGCTCGCAACCGCAGTGCTCGCGGTACCGCTGTTCAACGAGCGGCTGCCCGCGCGCGGCTGGCTCGGGATGGCACTCGGCCTCGCCGGCGTCGCGCTCGTGCTCGCCCCGAAGGTGATGGGCGGCGTCGCACCGCCGCCTGGCGCCGCGCCGGCATGGCTCATCGTCACCGTGTCGGTGCTGTCGGTCGGGTCGATCACCGCCGGCTCGCTGTACCAGAAAGGCAAGCTCGCGCAAAGCGACCTGCGCACGGCCGTCGCGGTGCAGAACTTCGGCGCGGCGATCGTCGCGGCCATTTTCGCGATGTTGCTGCACGAAACACGCTGGATCGGCGCGCCCGCCCTGTGGACGTCGCTCGTCTGGGGTGTCGTGTTCCTGTCCGGCGGCGCAGTCACGATGCTGATGTGGATGCTCCGGCGCGGCAATGCCGCGCGCGCGACGTCGCTGCTGTTCCTCGCGCCGCCGCTCGCCGCGCTGCAGGGCTACCTGCTGTTCGGCGAAACGCTCGCGGCCATCCAGCTCGCGGGGTTCGCGGTCGCGCTGGCGGGGGTCGTGCTCGCGCGGCGGTAGGCGCGCCAGTCAGCCAATTCGCCAATCGGCCGTTTGGCCGCCCGCCAATCCACCGTATCGCCCTTGCAACGCCCGCGGCGCGGCACGGCGCCGCGAATGCGCTTATGATGAGCGCCTCGCATTTCGACCCGGAACTTCCCCATGACAGCCGCCGATTACGCCAGCCGCCAACGCGCGATCATCGCCGAACTGAACGTCGCCCCGCATTTCGACGCCGATGCCGAGATCGCGCGCCGCGTCGATTTCCTCGCGCAGTACCTGCGCTCGACCGGCCTGCGGACCTACGTGCTCGGGATCAGCGGCGGCGTCGATTCGTCGACGGCCGGCCGGCTCGCGCAGCTTGCGGTCGAACGCCTGCGCGCCGACGGCTACGACGCGCGCTTCATCGCGATGCGCTTGCCGAACGGCGTACAGAACGACGAAGCCGACGCACAGCGCGCGCTCGCATTCGTGCGCGCGGACGAGGAACTGACGGTCAACGTGAAGCCGGCCGCCGACGCGATGCTCGGCGCGCTGGTCGCGTCCGGCCATGCATTCGACACCCCCGGCCAGCAGGACTTCGTGCACGGCAACATCAAGGCGCGCGAGCGCATGATCGCGCAGTACGCGGTGGCCGGTGCGCGGCGCGGGATCGTGATCGGCACCGATCACGCGGCCGAATCGCTGATGGGGTTCTTCACGAAGTTCGGCGACGGCGGCGCGGACGTGCTGCCGCTCGCGGGCCTGAACAAGCGCCGCGTGCGCGCGGTAGCGCGCGCACTGGGCGGCGAGGACGCGCTCGTGATGAAGGTGCCGACCGCCGATCTCGAGGAACTGCGTCCGCTGCGCCCCGACGAGCACGCATACGGCGTCACCTACGACGAGATCGACGACTTCCTCGAAGGCAAGCCCGTCAGCGACAACGTGTACGAAACCGTGCTGCGCTTCTACGATGGCTCGCGGCACAAGCGCGCGCTGCCTTACACGCTGTTCGACTGGCCCGAACAGCGCGGCTGACGGCGCGCGCCGGCGCGCATTACGGCCGGCGCTCGCCGCGCGGACGGCTCATGCGTGCCCGCCCGCGACAGGCGCGTCCTCCTTCGCCTGCAACGCACGAATCCGCATCCGCGCGCCCGTATCGGCGACCGTCGTGTCGTACATCGCCGCGAGGTCGTGCTTGAGTGCGGTGCGCGAGCCGCCGTCGAGATACACCATGTGCCCGGACGGATAGAAGCGTGCCGACAGGTTCTGCCGCACCTTCGGATCCTCGAGCGGCATCTGCTGCAGGTCGATCACGGTCTGGTAGAACGGCGTGACGAAATCGTAGAAGCCGTTTGCCGACAGCACCTTCAGGTCGACGTTGAGCGCCATCACCGCCGCCAGGTCGCCCGCCGTGTAGAGGATCACGTTGCCCTTCGCATCGACGCCCTGCTGCGCACCGGTCGGGTCGATGTGGCTGAAATCCCAGTTCTGGAACGCCTGGTCGTTCAGGTCGGTGAACGCCGAATTCGACGTGAACTTCAGCTGCTCGTTCAGATAGCTGTTCCACATCGCCGTATAGACGCCCGACACAGCCGTCATCGTCGGATCGTTGCCGCCCGAATTCGGATCGACCTTGCCCGCGATGCCCGTGCCGATCCCCGTCACGCGGCCGTCGTACGCGCCGAGCGACAGCCCGCTCGCGTGCAGCAGCGTCGTCAGGAACAGCGAATTGCCGCGCGCGTCGTAGCCCGCGACATTCAGGCTCCACGACAGCAGCGTCGTCGTGTCGATGCCCGTGTATTCGGAGAGCTTCTGCACGACCGCCGGGTCCGTCTGCGGGAACTTGCGCAGCGCGTCGAGATAGTCGGTGCGTGCGAACTGCGCGACTTCCTCGACGAACGCGCCGAGATCGACCGGCGCGGGCGACACGCCGAGCCGCTTGTGGTACCACGCGTCGGCCGCGGCGGTCGGCAGCGCGCCGACCGGGTTGCCGGCCTGCCGGTAGTCGAGGATCGACGATTGCAGCGTGATGCCGTTCAGGTCGATGCCGTCCTCATGCAGCTTGTACGCGAGCACGCAGCTGCGCGCGGTGCCATACGACTCGCCGAACAGGTATTTCGGCGAATTCCAGCGGTTGTTCTTCGTCAGGTAGCGCTTGATGAACTGCTTCAGCGAATTCGCGTCCTGGTCGACGCCCCAGAAATCGCGATTTTTGTTTGGCGCGACCGCCGCCGAATAGCCGGTGCCGACCGGGTTGATGAACACGAGGTCGCTCTTGTCGAGCAGGCTGTCGGGGTTGTCTTCCATCTGGTACGGCGCGGGCGGCGTGAAGCCCGGCATCGACGTCCTGATGCGGCGCGGCGCGAACGAGCCGAGCAGCACGAACACCGACGACGAGCCGGGCCCGCCGTTGTAGAAGTACGTGACGGGCCGCTCCTCCTCCTTCTGCCCGTCTTCGGTGAACGCGACGTAGAAGATCTTCGCGGCCGGCAGCGAACTGCTCGGATCGACCGTCACGAGATGGCCGGCCGTCGCCGTGTACGCGATGCGTCGCCCGCCGATCGTGACCGCGTGATGCGTGACGGCGGCGGCTTCCGTCGTGTCGGTCACCGAGTCGTCCGGCCCATTGCCGTACGCGACCGGATCGAAGAACGGCTGGTCGCGGCCGTGGCTCAGTGCGACCGGATTGACGGTCGGCGGCACGCCATGCGAATTGTGGTCGCCGTGATGCAGCGGATACACGCCGCCGTTGGATGCGGAATCGATGCCCATCGTGCTGCTCCTGGAGGTGAGGGGGAAGCGGGATACCAGCAACAAGCGTGATGCGGGGAGAAGGCCGCCGTCAGCTCGACGGCTTGCGCGTCAGTATCGCGGCCAGCTGCGTGCCGTTCGGGCTGCCGAGGCCCGTGCACGCGTCCCAGCCCGGCGCCGCTGCGTATGCGCCGTTCGAGCCTTCGGTAATGTCGCGCAACGCGCCCGGATTCTTGTACAGCACCGGGTTGATCCAGCCGACGGACGCGCCGGCCGACGCGTTGATGCGTGCGATCAGCGCCGCCCACAGCGGCGACACCGCGCTCGTGCCGCCCATCACCGTCGGCGTGCCCGCGATCGCGACTTCGTAGCCCGTCTGCGGCGATGCATCGCCCGCGACGTCCGGCACGCCGCGCTTCGCGAGCGGTGTGGCGCTGCCGGCGGCGAGCGTCACCGTGAGCCCCTGCTGCCAGGCAGGCAGATCGAACATCGTGCTGACGCCACCTCCACCCGCGCCGCCGCCTGTGGCCTCGTCGTTCCATGTGACTTCGCTGCGGATGCCCTGGCCCGGCAGCGCGTCGAGCTGCGTGCCGCCGCAGCCCAGCACGTACGGACTCGACGCGGGGAAATCGACGTGCTGCGCGCCGTCCTGCAGGCCATCGCCCGAGCCGCTGTCGCCGGACGCCACGCAGACCGTGATGCCCTGCGCAGCCGCGGTCTGCAGCACGCGGTTGAACGCCTGTGCGGACTGCGCCTGCCAGATCGCTTCGGGGCCGCCCCAACTGATCGAGATCACGGACGGCCGGTTCTTCGTGTCGTTGACCGCCGTGTTGACGGCCTGGATGAAGCCCGCGTCGCTGTTCGGCGCGAAGTACACGGCGATCGTCGCCGCGGGCGCGATCGCGCCCGCGACCTCGATGTCGAGCGCGACTTCGCCGTCGGGCCCGCTCGGGTCGCCGGTCGGTACATTGCGGCCCGTGCCGACGTTCACGTCAACGAGCTTCGGTGGCGTCGTGATGCCCAGTCCGCGAAAATACTGCGCGACGTCCGCTGCGGCATAGCCGCCACCGAGCTCGATGATCGCAATGCATTGCCCGGCGCCGTCGCCGGCCGGAAAGCCGTACAGCGACGCGAGCTGCGGCGGCGTAAACGTGACGGCCGTCGCCCCGCCGCGCGCCGGCTTGAACGGCGGGCGCAGCCGGAAGTGCGGCCGCGCCTGCGGACGGCTGTCGAGGCCGAGCACTGCGGTGACCGCATCGCCGAGCTCGTCGGGCAGCGTGATCGCGCCGGACCGGCCGCGATACTGGCCGATCGTGTGATGCTCGAAGCGCTCGAGCGTGACGCCGAACGCGGCTTCGAACTGCTTGATCGTGCCCGACAGCACGACGACGCTTTCGACCGGATCGACGCGATCGACCGTCAACTGATGACGGCGCGCGAATTCCTCGGTCTTGCGGATATCGTCGGGATTGGCGGAAAAGCGCTTCGCGAAAGCGTCGCGCGACAATGGTCGCGCGTTCGGATCGCCCGTCGCGAGCTGGTGAAGCAACGTGTCGAGATCCCCTTCTTCCTGCCGCCGCAACATGATCGTGACGTGAATGCGCTCGGCCGGATCGCACGGCCCGAGGCACTGGGACTCGGCGACGATTCGGGGTTCGCGGTCGGCGTGAAGATGCCTTGCCATGTTCAGACCCTCCTTGGTACCGCGTTGCACGGAACAGCCAGGAAATCGGACATGACCGGCGACGGACGGTTCCGTTCAGTCAGACGGATTCGCAGCAGCGCGACGGGGTAAAGGAAGTTTAGAACAGGTAAGACGAATCGTGCTGGGGGGCGAAGGGTGCCTCAGTCCATCGACAAACGAAGCGCGAAGCCGATCAGCGCTGCGGAAAAGGTCCAGCGCTGCACGGTCTGCGCGAGCGGATGCGCGCGCATCCACGCCGCGATCCTCGATGCGCCGAACACGCACGCGAGGTCGAAACAGACACCAGCCGCCACCAGCATCGCGCCCAGCTCGAACATCTGGAGGACGACCGGCCCGGCCTCCGGCCGCACGAACTGCGGCAACAGCACCGAACAGAACAGCAGCGCCTTCGGGTTCAGCAGGTTCGTCAGCAGGCCCTTCACGAACGCCTGCCGCAATTCGCCGGCCGCATCCGCCGCACCATCGCCAAGCGCGAACACCGGCGAACGGAACACCTGGATCGCGACGTATCCGAGATAGAGCGCGCCGCCGTAGCGGATCACTTCGTACAGCCACGGCGCGCTGCGGATCAGCGCCGCGACGCCGCATGCGGACAGCGTCACGTGCGCGGAGCGCGACAGCGACAGGCCGGCCGCCGCCGCGATGCCGGGCCGCACGCCGCGGCCGATGCTGGTCTGCAGCACGAGCGCCATGTCCGGCCCCGGCACCGCGTAGATCGCCGCCAGCGCGGCCAGGTAAATCAACAGCAAATGCGTGGAAATCATGTTCTGCCCCCGTCCATCGATGACGATATGGTGCCGCCAACGGACGAGGGATTTTTGGCCTTATTTGGCTCTAATCTGGTAATGGATAGCGGATTCCGCCAAAATTCATCCAACCCGATATGGATTCCGCCATCATGCCCGACCTCGACAAAACCGACCGCGCGATTCTTGCCGCGGTGCAACGCGACGGCCGCGTGCCGATCGCGCGCCTCGCCGACAGCGTCGGCCTGTCCGAAACGCCGTGCGCGCGGCGCCTGAAGCGTCTCGAAAGCGACGGCTATATCGAGCGCTACCGCGCGCAGCTGTCGCGCAAGGCGCTCGGCTTCGGCGTGGTCGCGTTCGTGCTGGTGCGTTTCGCGGTGCACGACCGCGAGGTCGCGAACCGCTTCGAGCGGGAAGTCCTCGCGATCGAGCGGATCCTGTCGTGCCACAACGTGTCGGGTACCGCCGACTACCTGCTGCAGGTGGTCGCGCACGATCTCGACGACTACGGCACGTTCCTGCGCGAATCGCTGCGGGTGCTGCCTGGCGTGACGTCGATCGAATCGGCGCTGTCGCTGCGCGAGGTGAAGCGCGAGGCGGGATTACCGGTGCCGTGACCTAAGCGTCGGGCGGCTGGTGTGCGTGCTCGAGATCCTCGAGAAACGCCTGCACGAGCGGATTGCTGCGCGCGCTGCGCGCGACGACCATATGGAACGTGACGTCGTAATGCAGCCGCTCCGGGTTCAGCGGTGCGAGCAGCCCCTGCGCGACATACGGCGCCGCAAAGTGCTGCGGCAGGTAGCCCAGATGATGGCCCGACAGGATCAGCAGCGCGACCGCCTCCATGTTGTCGGCGGTCGCGGTCACGCGATCGGGCGTCGTCGACATCTGCGCTTCCGGCAGCGGGTACGAGCGCCACGCCCATTCGAACCCAGCGACGTCGGCCGGCGTCAGCGCGCCGCCGCGCACGAACAGCGGATGGCCGCGTCCGCAGTACGCGACCTGCCGCTCGATGAAAAGCGGCGTGTAGTGCAGCGCGGGCACCCGGTGCCAGAAATAGCCGACCGCGATCTGGATCTCGTCGCTCAGCAGCTTTTCCTCGAGGTCGCCCGGCGCCCGCACCGAGATCGAGAAGCGCACGGCCTCGTCGCGCGTGCGGAACGCGGCGATTGCCTCGGCGATCCGCGCGTTCTGGCTGATCGGCGTATGGCCGATCAGGCCGATGTTCAGCGTGCCGACCAGTTGCCGGTCCATGTGCCGCGCGGCGATCCCGAATTCGTCGAGCGCGCCCAGCAGCTTGCGGCTCATCGCAAGAAAGCGCTCGCCCTTCGGCGTGAGCCGGAAGCCGCTGCGGCCCCGCTCGCAGAGCCGGTAGCCGAGACGCGTCTCGAGCGACGACAGCTGCGCGCTGATCGTCGACTGCCCGACGTTCAGCATCGCCTGCGCGGCCGACACGCCGCCGGCGTCGGTGACCGCAAGAAACACGCGGATCAGCCGCAGATCGAGGGTCGACAGATTCCCCAGCACGCTATTCCCCTTCCATACATCGATGCCGATCGATGTTTACGTCGATATCTTCGCATTCTTCTTTCCGGCCGGAACGCGTACAACTGTGCGCCAGGCCGCGTCGAATGATACGGCACCCCCACACTGGAAGAGGCGCACGATGAACCACCCTACTCATTTCCAGCCGCTCGGCGGCAATGAAATGCCGCGCTGCGGCGGCATCGCGACGATGATGCGCCTGCCTCACGTGCCGACGGCCGAAGGCCTCGACGCGTGCTTCGTCGGCGTGCCGTTCGACCTCGGCACGTCCAACCGCACCGGCGCCCGCTTCGGCCCGCGCCAGATCCGCTCCGAATCCGTGCTGCTGCGCCCGTACAACATGGCGACGCGCGCCGCGCCGTTCGACTCGCTGCAGGTCGCGGATATCGGCGACGTCGCGATCAATCCGTACAACCTGCACGATTCCATCGCGCGCATCGAAGCCGCGTACGACGCGATCCTGGAGCACGACTGCAAGCCGATCACGCTCGGCGGCGACCACACGATCGCGCTGCCGATCCTGCGCGCGATCCACCGCAAGCACAGCAAGGTTGCATTGATCCACGTCGATGCACACGCCGACGTGAACGACACGATGATGGGCGAGAAGATCGCGCACGGCACGCCGTTCCGCCGCGCGGTCGAGGAAGGCCTGCTGCATGGCGACAAGGTCACGCAGATCGGCCTGCGCGGCACCGGCTACGCGGCCGAGGACTTCGACTGGTGCCGCGAGCAGGGCTTCCGCGTCGTCCAGGCCGAGGAATGCTGGAACAAGTCGCTTGCGCCGCTGATGGACGAAGTGCGCGCGCGCATCGGCGACACGCCCGTCTACATCAGCTTCGACATCGACGGCATCGACCCCGCCTACGCGCCGGGCACCGGCACGCCGGAAATCGCGGGCCTGACGGTGCCGCAGGCGCTCGAGATCATCCGCGGCGCGAAGGGCCTGAACATCGTCGGCTGCGATCTCGTCGAAGTGGCGCCGCCGTACGATCCGTTCGGCACCACGGCGCTGCTCGGCGCGAACCTCGCGTACGAGCTGCTGTGCGTGCTGCCGGGCGTCAGGTACCGCGACTGATCCCGACAACAATTGCGCGCGGCAGGCGGCGGCAAGCCGCCCCGCCGGCGCCCCACCCGGCGGGCCGTCATCGCGCGTCGCCCGCCGTATCCGCCCCCCCCCCATCGCCTGCCCGTCGCGACACCGCCGGGGAGGCCTTCGTACGCCTTCGCCAACCCGGCCCAGACCGGTCCGGCGCACGATCCAAGGAGACACGCCGACATGAATCGCCCCGACGCCATCGCGCTCGCCCGCACCGAAGCGGGCGGCATCGAGATCGAGCAACACTCGATCGACTACATCCCGGAACACGAACGCCACGCGAAACTCGCGAGCCAGGGCCCGTTCTGGTTCCTCGGCAATTTTCATTTCTTCACGATTTCGATCGGCTTCGTTGGCCCCGGCATGGGGCTTTCCTCCGGCTGGACCACGCTCGCGGGCGCGCTCGGCATCATGTTCGGCACGATCTTCATGGCGTTCCACGGCTCGCAGGGCCCGGAAATGGGGCTGCCGCAGATGATCCAGTCGCGCGCGCAGTTCGGCTATCGCGGCGTGATCGTCGCGCTGCTCGCGACGCTGTTCGTGTTCGTCGGCTTCAACGTCGTCAATGTGTCGTTGATGGTGGACGGCGTGCACAACGTGTTCGGGGTCGACGGCGGCTTCGTCGCCGTCGCCGCTGTCGCGATCGGCGCGCTGCTCGCGATCTACGGCCACGACCTGATGCACCGAACCTTCACGTGGGCGCTGATCGCGACGCTGCCGCTCTACGCGCTCGTCACGCTCGCGCTTGCGTTCGGCCATGCCGCGCCGGCAGCCGCCGCAGCGCCGGCGGCCACGCCGGGCTTCAAGTGGATCGCGTTCGCGACGCAGTTCGCGATCGCCGCGAGCTACAACATCTCGTACGCGCCCTACGTGTCCGACTATTCGCGCTACCTGCCGAAACACACGAGCCGCGCGAAGCTGATCGCAGTGATCTTCGCCGGCGCATCGCTGTCGGGCACGTGGATGATCGGGCTCGGCGCGTGGCTCGCGCAGAAGCTGCACGCGGCCGACGCGCTGGTGGCGATGAACCAGGTCGGCACATCGCTGGTGCCGGGCCTCGGCAAGCTGATCGCGATCGTGTCGCTGGTCGGCTTCCTGCCGATCATCGCACTCAATGCATACAGTGCGATGCTGGCCGTGCTGACCGGTATCGATTCGATCGTGCCGATCCGGCCGTCACGCCGCGCACGTGTCGCCGCGATCGTCACGATCAGCACGTTCGTGGTCGGCTGCGTGTTCGCGATCCGCGGCAACGGCATCGCGCTGCTGCAGACGTTCCTGACGCTGATGCTCTACTTCCTCGTGCCGTGGACTGCGGTGAACCTCGTCGACTATTTCTTCGTGCGACGCGGCCGCTATGCGATCGCGCACTTCTTCACGCCGCACGGCCTCTACGGCGCGTGGCAAGCGCGCGGGATCGCCGCGTACCTGATCGGGTTCGCCGCGATGGTGCCGTTTTTCTACGTGTTCGACGCGGAAGCGGACCGCGAAGTGTTCGTTGGGCCGTTCGCGCGGCTGCTCGGCGGCGTCGACATCGCATGGCTGGTCGGCCTGCTCGTCGCGGGTGGCGTGTACTGGTTGCTGTCGCGCTCGCTCGACCTCGATCGCGAACGGCGCGTCATTGACGAGATGCCCGGTCCCGGTAGCGCAGCGCAAAGAGATGCACGATGAACGGCCCGCGCATTCGCGTCGTCCAGTCGGCGCTGACGGACGCCGACGTCGCCGGCAACCTCGCGAAGGCACGCGTGATCATCGCCGCGTCGCGCGGTGTGCGCCGACCTCGGACGGCACGTGGGTCGCCGTGGCGCCAGGCATTCGCGAAGCGCTCTTCGACGTGACGCTCGATCCGTCGGCAATTGCCGACGCACGTGCGGTATTCCGTTACGTCGATCTGGCCGCGGTGCCGCTTGGGGCGGTGCGACGAATCGCTTGATGCACGGCCGAATTCAAGCGCAATAATCGGATCGCGCGAATGCCGGCGTGCGGATACGCTGATCGGAACCCGAATCGATCAGTGAGGCATTCGATGAACGCATTTTCCCTCGACGACGTTGCACCGGACCGTGCTCCATACGCCGGTAACGGCAGCACGTCCGATTTGCAACGACGCATCGGTGCACGCGACTGGCACGCCGTCGCCGACGCACTCGACGAATACGGTTGCGCGGTCCTGCCGAATCTGCTCGACGCGGCGCAATGCGATGCGATTGCATCGCTGTACGGATCCGACCGGCCGTTTCGCTCGCGCGTGATCATGGCGCAGCACGGCTTCGGCCGCGGTGAATACAAGTATTTCGCGACACCGCTTCCGTCGATCGTGCAGGCGCTGCGTAACACGCTCTACCCGCACCTCGTCCCGATCGCGAATCGCTGGCACGCGCAGCTCGGCATCGACGCACGGTTCCCCGAACGCCATGCGGACTTTCTAGACCGCTGCCATCGCGCGGGGCAGACGCGGCCGACGCCGCTGCTCCTGCATTACCGGGAAGGCGACTACAACTGCCTGCATCAGGATCTGTATGGCGAGCACGTGTTTCCGCTGCAGGCGGCGGTGCTGCTATCGCAACCGGGTCGCGACTTTAGCGGCGGTGAATTCGTGATGACCGAACAGCGGCCGCGCATGCAGTCGCGCGCCGAGGTCGTGCCGCTGACGCAGGGCGATGCCGTCGTGTTTGCCGTGCACGGCAGGCCGCGCACGGGCCAGCGTGGCGTCTATCGCGTCAACATGCGCCACGGCGTCAGCCGCTTGCGCAGCGGCGAGCGTCACATGCTCGGCGTGATCTTCCACGACGCGAGTTGACTGCGTGTTGATCAAATGTGCCTATGACGTTCGTTCGTCCACGCATAGTAGAACCGCGCGAGCGTCGACTGCGCGGCTCCACTTCGCATGTGAAGCTTATCCACGCGCGACAGCAGCGCGCAAGCGATCGCCGGCATTCCGCGACAACCGCGCGTATCCGGGCAACGACACCAGCGCCAGCACGCCGGCGGCCAGGAACGCCCAGCGGAAATCCGTCAGCACATAGTGCGTGCCGGTCGCTTCGCCACGCGCCATCGACGCAAGACGCAGCGCCATCGCACCGAACGCGATGCCCATACCGATCGTCATTTGCTGGGCTGCGCTCCACAAGGTACTGGCCGCGCTCGTCTGACGGGCAGGGATATCAGCATACGCGAGCGTCGCGAGCGTGGTGAACTGCAGCGAACGCGCGAGACCGTACACGAACACGACGACGACCGTCACGACCACCGGCGTCGACGCGCTCAGCCAGCCACAGGCGATCGTCGAGAAACCGGCGATCGTTACGTCGACGAGCGCGACGCGCCGGAAACCGAAGCGGTCGAGAATCCGCGTCGTCAGCGCCTTCATGCCCAGATTACCCAACGCGCTTGCGAGCAGGAGCAGCCCGGATTGAAACGGCGTCAGCCCGAAGCCGACCTGAAACAGCAGCGGCAACAGATAAGGCACGGCATTGATCGCGACGCGCGTCACGGAGCCGGTCACGACCGTGACGGAGAACGTCGGCACCTGCAGCGTCGTCACGTCGAGCAACGGATGCACGGTCCGCCGGGCATGCGCCCACGTCGCGGCGCCCAGCACGACGCTCGCGAGCAACAGCAGGCCGGCCTGCATGAAATGCGCATCCTGCTGCCCTGCGGCCTCGGTGCCCGTCAGCAGACAAGTCAATGCCGCGCCCGACAGGACGAAGCCTGTCCAGTCGAGTGGACGCACCTCATCTGAGCGCGTGTTCTTCACCAGCAACCACGTGCATGCGAGCGCGGCGAGGCCGAGCGGCACGTTCAGCAGGAAAATCCAGCGCCATGACGCGTACGTGGTAATGAAGCCGCCGACCGGCGGGCCGACCACCGGCGCGACGATACCCGGCCAGGTAATCGTCGAAATCGCGCGCATGAGGCGCGATTTCTCGGTGCTTCGCACGACGATCATGCGCCCGACCGGCACCATCATCGCCCCACCGACACCTTGCAGCAGGCGCGCGGCGATGAACGTCGCGACGCTGTTCGACAATCCGCACAGAATGGACGCACCGGTGAACACGGTAATCGCCCCGCCGAATACCGATCGAGCACCGAATCGATCAGCGATCCAGCCGCTGACCGGAATGAAGACGGCGAGCGCCAGCATGTAAGCGGTCATCCCCATGCTAAGCGCATTGGGACCGACCCCGAACGTCTTCGCCATGTCCGGCAGCGCAGTCGCAATGACGGTCGTATCGAGGTACTCCATGAAGAACGTGGCGGCGACGAGATAAGGCAAGAGGTCGGTCGTCCGATCACTTTGCATCGACGAGGCGGTCATGAACAGGCCAATGAGCGGGAAGCGGGATGCATCGAGCGGCGTGGCGGCTTGCATGGCAGCCGGCGCTCGACAAGAAGTGGAGATATTACCTTGAAGGCGGTGCCGCTCGCTTGCAGGCATGCGAGGCGTGGGGTTTCCGCCGCCCCAATGCAAAAACCCCCGCCTTTCGGGCGGGGGTTTCTGGCTTAGGGGAGCCTGACGATTACCTACTTTCACACGGGAATCCGCACTATCATCGGCGTAGAGTCGTTTCACGGTCCTGTT
>NZ_JAAGPL010000224.1:0-12876 GCF_017104785.1 Burkholderia sp. Ac-20353
TCTGCACATCGCGCTGCGCGAGCGTGCGCTCGACGAACGCGCGCGCGGCGACGCTGCGGTACGCGCCCTTGCGCGTCAGCAGCGCAGCCGTGCGCATCGGCAGCGGCGGATCGAGTTCCAGCGCGCACAGATCGCCGCTCGCGCGCGCGATCGCATCGGGCAGCACCGTCGCAAGGCGGCCGCGCCGCACGAGTTCGAGGATCGCGTTGATCGCGTTCACCTCGATCGCGATGCGCGGCCGCGCGCCGTGATCGACGAAATACTGGTCGATGCTCACGCGCGTCGCGAACGCGCGGCTCAGCAGGATCAGCGGCTCGTCACCGAGTTCGGCCGGCGTCAGCGCGCGGCGGCGGCGCGCGAGACGGTGCGTGCGGCCCGTCACGAGCGCGAGCGACTCGTCCCACAGCGGCGTCACGTCGATGTCCGGCAGGCGCGCGGGCGTGAACGCGAAGCCGGCGTCGAGCCGGTCGTCGGCAAGCAGCGCCTCGATCCGCTCCTGCGGCATCGCGTCGATCGTCAGCGTGACGTTCGGATACGCGGTGTTGAACGCATCGACGAGCGAGCTGATCAGGTACGCGGTGAAGGTCGGCGTCATCGCGAGCCGCAACGAACCGCTGCTCAGGTCCGCGACGTCGTGGACCGCGCGCTGCCCCGCATCGAGCTCGTGCAGCGCCGCACGCGCATGCCGCGCATAGGCCTCCCCGAATTCCGTGAGCCGCACCGCGCGGCCCGAGCGGTCGAACAGCTGCACGCCGAGCTGATCCTCGAGCTGGCGGATCTGCTGCGACAGCGTCGGCTGCGACACGTGCAGCACCTCGGCCGCGCGCGTGAAATTGCGCTGCTCGGCGACGGCCAGGAAATAGCGGATGTGGCGAAGGAGCATTGCGGACCTGGTATTGGTTACACCAATCGAATTCATAGCAATCCAGTCTTGGACGCTATGACCGGACGTTCGCATCATACGCACTTCGATGCCGGCAGCCGCCGGCCCGCGCCACTGCTTTCCGGATCCATGAAACCGCACCACGACACCCACCCTACCCTGACGCGCGGCATGACGCTGCTGTTCGCCTGTGCGTGCGGCATCGTCATCGGCAACATCTATTACGCGCAGCCGCTCCTCGCCGCGATCGCACACAGCTTCGGGCGCGCGCCGGCCGAGCTCGGCTTTCTCGTCACGCTCACGCAGCTCGGCTATGCGGCGAGCCTGCTGCTGATCGTGCCGCTCGGCGACGCGCTCAACCGCCACACGCTGATCGTGCGGCTGCTCGTGCTGAACGTCGTCGCGCTGGTGGCGGTCGCGTGCAGCACGAACTTCCACGCGTTCATCGCCGCGAACATCGCGCTCGGCTTCGTGACCTGCTCGACGCAGCTCCTCGTGCCATTCGCCGCGTCGCTCGCCGACGCACGCACGCGCGGCCGCGCGGTCGGCACCGTGATGAGCGGCCTGCTGCTCGGCATCCTGCTTGCGCGCGTCGCGGCCGGCGCGATCGCCGACTGGCTCGGCTGGCGCGCGGTGTACGGGATCGCCGCGCTGATGGTGCTGGGGCTGACCGGCGTGCTCGCGATGAAGCTGCCGAAGGATCGCCGCGATCTGCGCGTCGATTATGCGGCGCTGATGAAGTCGCTCGCCGCGCTCGTGCGCGCGCAGCCGCTGATCGCGCTGCGCTCCGCCTACGGCGCGCTCGTGTTCGCATGCTTCAGCCTGCTGTGGACGGGCCTCACGTTCCTGCTGAGCCAGCCGCCCTATGGCTATACGGAAGGCCAGATCGGCCTGTTCGGCGTGGTCGGCGCAGTGGGCGCGCTCGCCGCGACGTCCGCGGGACGGCTCGTCGACCGCGGGCACGGCAACGCGGCAACCGGCCTGTTCGCGGCCGCGGTGCTCGCATCGTTCGCGCTGATCGCGGCCGGCGCGCACTCGCTCGCGGCGCTGATCGCCGGGATCCTGCTGCTCGACGTCGGCGTGCAGGGGATGCACATCTCGAACCAGAGCGTGATCTATGCGCTCGCCGGCGACGCGCGCAGCCGTGTGACGACGATCTACCTGACGAGCTACTTCATCGGCGGCGCGCTCGGGTCGTTCGCGGCAAGCGTCGCATTCGGCGTCGACGGCTGGCGCGGCGTGTGTGTCGCGGGCGGCGTGCTCGCGGGGCTGCTCATCGCGCTGTGGGTCGCGTCGCAGCGCGTCGGCGCGCCGCAGACGACGCAATAATCTGGGGTGCGAAGCAACGGGCGTTCGCCATCACGCCGCGTCACCCGCGAAATCGATCAGCACCTTCATCGCGCGCCGCCGGTCGCCCGCCAGTTCGAACGCGACGCTCGCATCCCGCATCGGAAACACGCCGGTCACGGCCGGCCGCAGGTCCACCCGCCCCGTGTTGATCAGCTGCACGGCCAGTGCGAATTCCGAATGGAAGCGGAACGATCCGCAGATCGACAGCTCCTTCGCGACCACGACGTTCTGCGGCAGGCTCACGTCGCCGCCGAGTCCGAGCTGCACGACGACGCCGCGCGGCCGCATCACGTCGAGCCCGTCGCGCAGCGCGCGCGCATTGCCCGAGCATTCGATCATTACGTCGAACGTGCCCTTGTCCGCGCCGTAGCGGGCGACCCACTCCGTATCGGTCGCCGCATTGATCGTGCGATCGGCACCGATCGCACGTGCGATCGCGAGCGGCTCGTCGACGACGTCGGTCGCGACCACTTCCGCCGCGCCATGCGCGCGGGCGGCCGCCACCGCGAGTGCGCCAATCGGCCCGCAGCCCGACACCAGCACGCGCCGGCCGATCAGCGGACCGGCGCGCGACACCGCGTGCAGTCCGACCGCGAACGGCTCGGCGAGCGCGGCGATCGACAGCGGCACGTGATCTGCGACCTTCACGCACTGGCGCGCATCGCACACGAGCGCGTTGCGGAATGCGCCCTGCACGTGCGGCATCCGCATCGCGCTGCCGTAGAAGCGCATGTCGAGACACTGGTTCGGCAAGCCTTCGACGCAGTAGCGGCACGCGCCGCACGGCCGGCTCGGATTGACGGCGACGCGATCGCCGACCCGCACCGACGTCACGTCCGGCGCGACTGCGGCCACCGTGCCGGCTACCTCGTGACCGAGCACCATCGGCTGCTGCAGGCGTACGGCCCCGAAGCCGCCATGCCGGAAGTAATGCAGGTCGGATCCGCAGATGCCGCCCATCGCGACGTCGACCCGCACCTGGCCCGGGCCGATCTCGCCCGGGTCCTGCTCCTCGATCCGCAGGTCGTTCGGCCCGTGGATCACGACACACATGCAACGCATACGCATGAAGATTTTCCTCAGACGACCGGCGTCAGCAGCGGCGCGCCGGCAAAGTGCGCGTGCAGATTGTCGCGCACGAGCCAGCCCATCGCCTGACGCGTCTCGACGGTGCCACTCGCATGATGCGGCTGCAGCAGCACGTTCGGCAACGCGAGAAGGCGCGGGTCGATGCGCGGCTCGTTGCGGAACACGTCGAGCGCGGCACCCGCAATCGCCCAGCGCTCGAGCGCGTCGATCAGCGCGGGCTCGTCGACGGTCGTGCCGCGCGACACGTTCACAAGATAGCCGCGCGGGCCGAGCGCATCGAGCACGCGCGCATCGACGAGATCGCGCGTCGACGGCCCGCCCGCGAGCGTCACGATCAGCAGGTCGCACCAGCTCGCCAGCTCGGCGAGGTCGCCGAAGAAACGGTGCGGCGTGTCGTCGTGCGATGCGACGTCGAAGTAGCCGATCTCGACGTCGAAGCCGGACAGCCGTCGCGCGAGCGTCGAACCGATGCGGCCGAAGCCGACGATCCCGACCCGCTTGCCGTACAGGCGCGTGACGAGCGGCATGTCGCCGTCGTGCCACGCGCCCGAGCGCACGTACGCGTCGGCGCCGGGAATCCTGCGCAGCAGCGCGAGCGCGAGCCCGACACCGAGATCGGCGACATCGCCCGTCAGCACGTCGGGCGTGTTCGTCACGCGGATGCCGCGCTCGCGCGCGGCGGCGAGATCGATCGCGTCGGTGCCGACGCCGTAGCACGCGATGATCTCGAGCTTCGGCAGCGCGGCGATCAGCGCGGCGTCCGCGCCGAGATCGCCGCGCGTCGCGATCGCGCGCACGCCGGCGCCATGCTCGGCCAGATACGTGGCGCGGTCGTGCGCGTCCCACAGCCGGTGAACGTCGTAACCGGCGTCGAGCCATTCCGTGTCCCACGGCTGGTAAGGGCCGGTCATCAGCAAGCCGGGCCGGGGGTTCGATTCGTGCGCCATCTGCGCTGCTCCTGTCGAGGTGAGATTGATGAAAGTGACGGGGCCGTCATCGCGATCGGGGCCGAGGCCGGCGGCTCACGCGTGCCGCGCGACGGCGTCGCCTGTGGACAAGGTGGACGCGGCGGATGCATCGGTCGCATCGAGCGGATCGTCGAGATCGCGGTTCAGCGTTTCCGGCATCCGCGACGTGGTGAACAGCGTGATCAGCGTCAGCACGGACAGATACGCGGCGATCGGCACCCACGCGCGCACGCCGGCCGCATGATCGCCGCCGTGCAGCGCGATCACCGTCGCGATGATCGTCGCGCCGACGAGCGGCGCGATGCCGCCCGCGAGCACGGCTGACGCCTCGCGCGAAAACGACACGCCCATGTAACGATGCCGGGCGCCGAACAGCTCAGGCAGCAGCGCCGACTGCGCGCCGAGCATTCCCCAGTTCGCGAAGCCCTGCGCAACCGAGATCGCGATCACGCTCGCGACCACGTTGCCCTGGCTGAAGATCCACCACACCGGAAACGCGAGCGCGAGCTGCAGCCACGCGAACGCGCGATACACGCGCACCCGGCCGAAGCGGTCGCTCAGGCGCCCCGCGAGCGGCACCGTCACCGCGCCGACAGTCGCCGCGCACACCAGCGCGAGCGCGCCGATCGGCCCCTTCATGCCGATCACGCCGGCGAGATAGCTGATCGCGAGCGCCTGGTAGATCGACGAGCCGCCGTTCTCCGCCATCCGCAGCCCGATACCGATCAGCAGCGAGCGCTTCGAATGCGTGACGACGCTCTTCAGCGGGTTCGCCGCAACCTGTGCGCGCTTCTCGAGCCGCACGAAGGTCGGCGACTCGTGCAGCCGCACGCGCATGTAGAGGCCGACACCGACGATCACCGCGCTCAGCAGGAACGGCACGCGCCAGCCCCAGTTGTCGGTCACGCGGCCGATGTTCGCAAGCAGCACGAAATACACGGCGGCCGCGAGCACGGTGCCGAGCTGGATGCCGAGAAACGGCAGCGACGCGTACCAGCCACGCCGGCCGGCCGGCGCATATTCGGTCATCAGCACCGCCGCGCCGGCCTGCTCCGCGCCGGCACCGAGCCCCTGCAGGATACGCAGCAGCACGAGCAGCGCGGGCGCCCAGTAGCCGGCCGTCGCGAACGTCGGCAGCACGCCGATCAGCGTGCTCGCGATTCCCATCAGCAGCACGGTCGCCGTCAGCACGAACTTGCGGCCGATGCGATCGCCGAGCACACCGAACACGACGCCGCCGAGCGGCCGCACCGCAAAGCCGACGAAATACGTGCCGAAGCTCGCGATCAGCCGCATCTCGGCGGTTTGCGCGGGGAAGAACAGCGGCCCGAAGACCAGCGCGGCCGCGAGCGTGTACAGCGCGAAGTCGTAGTACTCGAGTGCGCTGCCGAGCGAGCAGGTCCACGCGGCGCGATTCAGCTGTTTCTCGTCGACGCGGCGCCGCGCGTCGGTATCGGCAGGCGTGCCGGAAGCGGTGGCGGGACGTGCGTCGCGTTCGGCGAGCGGCGGGGAAAGGCGGGCCATCGTTGTCTCCTGTCGGCCAGAGTACGTGCTTTCGCACTTGCTCCGGCCCCATGCTTTGCGATCGACCAGATGTCGGCCTGACCGCGCGCGTCAGCGCCGGTTCAGGTCCGGTGCAAAGCTGTCTCCATTGCGGATCCCGACAGCGCGGACGCGGCCGGGGCGTCGGCCCGCTCGTACGGCGGGTTCCGGGTTTCGGGGTTCGGGCGCGTTACATCGATGCGTGTTGCCGCCGCCTGCCCGCGGCGCCCGTGCGCGCAGGCGGAAGATGCAGAGGGCCGCTCGGACGGCCCGTCAGACGGCGCTCGTCAGCCCGCCGTCGACGAACAGCGTTTGGCCGTTCACGAAATCGGCGGCCGCCGACGCGAGGAAGATCGCCGCGCCGCACAGCTCGTCGACGCGGCCCCAGCGACCGGCCGGCGTGCGCTTGCACAGCCAGTCGGAAAACGCGGGATCGTCGACCAGCGCGCGATTCAGCTCGGTTTCGAAATAGCCGGGCGCGAGCCCGTTGGCCTGGATGCCGTGGCGCGCCCAGTCCGCGCACATGCCCTTCGTCAGCATCCGCACCGCGCCCTTGGTGGCCGCATACGGCGCGATCGACGGCCGCGCAAGCTCGCTCTGCACCGAGCAGATATTGATGATCTTGCCGCGCCCGCGCGTGATCATGTGGCGCGCGACCGCCTGCGCGACGTTGAACACGCCGTCGAGGTTCACGCGCATCAGCGCGTGCCAGTCGTCCGGGTCGAACGCGTCGAGCGGCGCACGGCGCTGGATGCCGGCGTTGTTCACGAGGATGTCGATCGCGCCGACGCGCGCCTCGAAGTCGTCGATCGCCGCGCGTACCTGACCGTGCTCGGTCACGTCGAACACCGCGTAGTCGGCCGCGAAGCCCTGCTCGCGGAAATGCCGCGCGAGCGACGCCGCCTTGTCTTCATTGCGATCGTTGATGACGATCGCCGCGCCCGCCTCCGCGAGGCCGCGGGCGAGCGCCAGCCCGATCCCGCGTCCCGATCCGGTGATCAGCGCGCGGCGGCCGTCCAGGCGGAACCGGTCAAGCGCATTCGTCATAGGTGTCTCCTCGTGCCAGTCGTACCGGCCGCCCGTTGTGGCCGGCCTTGCATTGACCGTATCTTCGGCGCTCGGCAGGAGGTCGCGCCAATGGTCTTTTTTGATGTGGTTATCATGGAAGCTGATCACCGAAATTCGCCGCCTGCCGGCCGGCCCTCCATGGAACTCAAGCAACTGCGCGCGTTCGTCACCCTCGCCGAAGAACTGCATTTCGGGCGCGCCGCGCAGCGCCTGTTCATCGTGCAATCCGCACTGAGCATGCAGATCAAGGCGCTCGAGGAAGAACTCGGCGCGCGGCTGTTCGAGCGCGACCGGCACAAGGTCGAACTAAGCGACACCGGGCGCGTGTTCCTGCCCGAAGCGCGGGCGACGCTGCAGCAGGCCGCGCGCGCCGAGCAGCTCGCGCGGCTGTCGAGCCGCGGCGAGATCGGCACGCTGCGCATCGCGTTCGTGTCGTCGGTGCTGCCGGCGCTGCTGCCTGCGGTGCTGCGCGTGATGCGTGCGCGCTATCCGCTGATCACGCTCGAACTGAAGGACATGCCGACGCCCGACCAGGTTGCGGCGCTGCGCGACCGCCGGATCGATTTCGGGATGATTCGCCTGCCGGCCTCGTATGCGGGCATCGACACGCGCGTGGTGCTCGAGGAGGGGTTCGTCGTCGCGCTGCCGCTCGAGCATCCGCTCGCTGCGCGCGACACGGTCGCGCCGGCCGACCTGCGCGGCCATCCGGCGTTCGTGCTCGCGCGCCGCTATGCACCCGGCTTTCACGACGACATGCTGCTCGCGCTGAGCCGCGCGGGCACGACGCTCGAGATCGCACAGGAGTTCGGCGAGTTCACGACGATGCTCGCGCTCGTCGCGGCGGGGATGGGGATCGGGCTGATCCCGACGGAAGCGGCGAGCGCGCTGCCGCCGAACGTGCTTGCGCGGCCGCTCGATCTTGCTGGCCACCGGACCGGCATCGGCCTTGCGTGGACCGATCTCGACAGCCCGGTGAAGCGTGCGTTCGTCGCCACGCTCGAGCAGGTCGCGGCGGATGCGCAGCGCGCGGATCGCTGACGGCGATAAAAAAGCCCGGTCGGCAAAAGCCGACCGGGCCCGATCGCGACCGACGCCAGCCGCCTCGCGGCGGCCGTGCGTCGTGCGGGATTACTTCGCGTTCGCGAATGCGACAGCCGTATCCAGCATGCGGTTCGAGAAGCCCCACTCGTTGTCGTACCAGCTCGACACCTTGACGAGACGGCCCGACACCTTGGTCAGCGTCGAGTCGAACGTCGACGAAGCCGGGTTGTGGTTGAAGTCGATCGACACCAGCGGCGCATCGTTGTAGCCGAGGATGCCCTTCAGCGCGCCTTCCGACGCTTCCTTCATGATCGCGTTGACTTCCTCGACCGTCGTGTCGCGCTTCGCGATGAACGACAGGTCGACGATCGACACGTTGATGGTCGGGACGCGGATCGCGTAGCCGTCCAGCTTGCCGTTCAGTTCCGGCAGCACGAGGCCGACCGCCGAAGCCGCGCCCGTCTTGGTCGGGATCTGGCTGTGCGTGGCCGAACGCGCGCGGCGCAGGTCTTCGTGGTAGACGTCCGTCAGCACCTGGTCGTTCGTGTACGCGTGGATCGTCGTCATCAGGCCGGTTTCGAGGCCGATCTTGTCGTTCAGCGGCTTGACGAGCGGCGCGAGGCAGTTCGTCGTGCACGATGCGTTCGAGATCACGGTGTGCTCGGCCTTCAGCACGTCGTGGTTCACGCCGTAGACGATCGTCGCGTCGACGTCCTTGCCGCCCGGCGCCGAGATGATCACCTTCTTCGCGCCGCCCTTCAGGTGCGCGCTCGCCTTTTCCTTGGTCGTGAAGAAGCCCGTGCATTCCATCACGACGTCGACGCCCAGCTCGCCCCACGGCAGTTCTGCCGGGTTGCGGTTGGCCAGCACGCGGATCCTGTCGCCGTTCACGACCAGGTAGTCGCCGTCGACCGACACTTCGCCCGGGAACTTGCCGTGCGCGGTGTCGTACTGGGTCAGGTGCGCGTTGGTCTTCGCATCGCCCAGATCGTTGATCGCAACGATCTCGATGTCGTGCTTCTTGCCGTTCTCGTAGAACGCGCGCAGCGTGTTGCGGCCGATGCGGCCGTAGCCGTTGATTGCGACGCGAATCGTCATGGTCTATCTCCTGATGGCTGAAAAAAATTCGTTTCGTGCAGCTTCACGGTGCGACGCGCGCCTGGGGCCGGCGCACGTCGCGAATGCTTTTAGGCCAGCACGGCCTTGGCCGTCTCGACGACGTGCTCGACGGTAAAGCCGAAGTGCTTGAACAGCACGCCGGCCGGCGCCGATTCGCCGAACGTGTCGATCCCGACCACGCCGCCTTCGAGGCCGACGTACTTGTGCCAGAAGCTCGTCACGCCCGCCTCGATCGCGACGCGGCGCACGCCGTGCGGCAGCACGCGTTCACGGTATTCGGCGTCCTGGCGGTCGAACACGTTGGTCGACGGCATTGACACGATGCGCGCTGCGATGCCCTGCTGCGCGAGCGGCGCGACGGCCTTCATCGCGAGCTCGACTTCCGAGCCCGTCGCGATCAGGATGATCTTGCGCGCGACGATCTCTTCGTCCCAGTCCTTCAGCACGTAGCCGCCCTTCTCGATGTTCGCGATCTGCGCGTCGGTGCGCGGGTTGAACGCGAGGTTCTGGCGGCTGAAGATCAGGCTCGACGGACGATCCGCGGCGATTGCGTGGGTCCATGCGACGGCCGTCTCGACCGTGTCGGCCGGACGCCACACGTCGTGGTTCGGAATCAGGCGCAGGCTCGACACGTGCTCGATTGACTGGTGCGTCGGGCCGTCCTCGCCGAGGCCGATCGAGTCGTGCGTGAACACGAAGATCGACGGCACCTTCATCAGCGCGGCGACGCGCAGCGCGTTGCGGCTGTAGTCGGAGAACGTCAGGAACGTGCCGCCGAACGGCTTGTGGCCGCCGTGCAGCGCGAGGCCGTTGATCGCGGCGCTCATGCCGAACTCGCGCACGCCGTAGTTGATGTGGTTGCCGTACTTGACGCCCGGGCCGTCCGTGTTCGCGCGGACCGCCTTCGACGCCTTCCAGTTGGTCAGGTTCGAGCCGGTCAGGTCGGCCGAGCCGCCGAGCAGTTCGGGCAACGCCGCCGCGAGGCCTTCGATCGCCTGCTGCGACGCCTTGCGGGTCGCGACCGTTTCAGCGCGCTCGTTCGCGCCGGCGACGATCGCCGCGGCCTTCGCGGCCCAGTCGGCGGGCAGCTTGCCGGCCATCCGGCGCTCGAACTCGGCCGCTTCCGCCGGATACTGCGCGCCGTATTGCGCGAACGCCGCGTCCCAGTCGGATTCGCTGCGCTTGCCGGCTTCCTTCGCATCCCATGCCGCATAGACTTCCTGCGGGATCACGAACGGCTCCCACGTCCAGCCGAGTGCCGCGCGCGTCTTCGCGATTTCTTCCGCGCCGAGCGCCGCGCCGTGCACGTCGTGGCCGCCCGCCTTGGTCGCCGCGCCCTGGCCGATCACCGTCTTGCAGCAGATGATCGTCGGCTTGTCCGACAGCTTCGCCTTTGCAATCGCCGCGTCGACCGCGTCGACGTCATGGCCGTTCACGTTCGGGATCACGTTCCAGCCGTACGCGTCGAAACGCTTCGGCGTGTCGTCGTGGAACCAGTTGACGACGTCGCCGTCGATCGAGATGCCGTTGTCGTCGTACAGCGCGATCAGCTTGTTCAGCTTCAGCGTGCCCGCGAGCGAGCAGGCTTCGTGCGAGATGCCTTCCATCAGGCAGCCGTCGCCGAGGAACACGTACGTGTGGTGATCGACGATCTTCGCGCCGTCACGGTTGAACTCGGCGGCCATCAGCGCTTCGCCGAGCGCCATGCCGACCGCGTTCGCGAGACCCTGGCCGAGCGGGCCGGTGGTCGTCTCGACGCCCGGCGTGATCCCGTATTCCGGGTGGCCCGGCGTCTTCGAGTGCAGCTGGCGGAAGTTCTTCAGCTCTTCCATCGGCAGGTCGTAGCCGGTCAGGTGCAGCAGCGCATACAGCAGCATCGAGCCATGGCCGTTCGACAGCACGAAGCGGTCGCGGTCCGCCCAGTGCGGGTTCGCCGGATTGTGCTTGAGGTGGCGCGACCAGAGCGCGACGCCGATTTCGGCCATGCCCATCGGCATGCCGGGGTGGCCGGAGTTCGCTTGCTGGACGGCGTCCATCGCGAGCGCGCGGATCGCGTTGGCCATCAGGGTGGTGGAGGCGGGAGACGAAGTCGTCATGTCGAGTCCGGAGAACGAGTCGAGAAAACGGGGCACGTGCGGTATCCGGAAGCTCGCGGGCCGGCCGCTCCCGGCGCGAAGTGCGGCGCCAGACGGACGCGAAGCGGGCGGAGCCAACGGACGAGGCTGCAAAGCTCGTCATTTTAACAGATGGGCTGACATTTCCCTTCCTGACGGTCGGTGTTCCGGCACGGTTTTCCGTCAAACTTCGCGCCCGCGATGTCCGGCCTTCTATAATTCAGAAATTGGAACCGCCCGCCCCGCGCGGCCCGCCCGTGAGCACCACGCTTCTCTTTCATCCAACACCCGACTCCGCGTACGGCTTCCCGCATGCGCGGCGGCTCGCGCACGTCGCGTCCCCGCACCAGCAGATCGAGGTGTGGGAAACACCGCAGCTCGGCCGCCTGTTCACGCTCGACGGCCGGCCGATGACGTCCGTCGGCGACGAGTACATCTACCACGAGTGCATGACCCACCCGGCCGCGCTCGCGCATCCGGCGCCGCGCAAGGCGCTCGTGCTCGGCGGCGGCGACGGCGGCGCCGCGCGCCAGCTGCTCAAGCACGCGTGCATCGAGCGGATCGTCGTCGCGGAGCTCGACGACGAGGTCGTCGGGATGGCACGCCGCTACCTCGACGACGTGCACCAGGGCGCGCTCGACGATCCGCGTGTCGAAGTCGTGATCGGCGACGCCGCGCACTTCGTCGAGTCGACCGTCGAGCACTTCGACCTCGTCGTGTTCGACCTCACGCCGCCGGACTCGCCGGCGGCCGGCCTCTATACGCGCGACTTTTACAAGCACCTCAAGCGGATCCTGACGCCGTGCGGCGCGATCACGATGCATCTCGGCTCGCCGGTGTTCCACGCGCCGCGCATCGCCGCGCTGCTTGCCGACCTGCGCGCGAGCTTCGCGGTCGTCGACCCGCTGTCCGCGCACGTGCCGCTGTACGGCTCGGTCTGGCTGATGGCGATCGCGAGCGACACGCTCGACGCGGCGTCGCTGTTCATGCACGACATCGAGGAACGCCTCGTCAATCGCGGTATCGACGGGTTGCGTTACTACGACGCGCGGCTGCACGCGTCGCTGTTCGCGCTGCCGTGTGCGCTGCGCGATACACTGGGCGTTCGCCGCTGAACCTTCGCGCCGTCGCGGCGCGCCGCTTTACCCCCGCAGCCTTGCATCGGATCGGAGCCTGCACGCCGATCAACCGCGTATCTCGAATCATGAACGAAGCCACTACTACCGCGGCCGTGCCGCGCTTTTTCGTCGACGCGGCATTGCGCGCCGACGCCATGCTCACGCTGCCCGCCGACGTCGCGCGCCATGCGCAGGTGCTGCGGCTGCAGCCAGGCGACACGCTCGCGCTGTTCGACGGCACCGGCGGCCAGTACCGCGCGCAGCTCGTCGAGATCGACAAGCGCAGTGCGATCGCGCGGCTCGATGCGTTCGAGCCGACCGAAGCAGAGCCGCCTTACCGCGTGACGCTCGCGCAGGGCATCGCCGGCGGCGACAAGATGGATTGGGTGATCGAGAAGGCGGTCGAGCTCGGCGCCGCGGCGATCGCGCCGCTGTCGACGTCGCGCGGCGTCGTGCGGCTGTCGGGCGAGCGTGCGGAGAAACGCGTCGCGCATTGGCGCGGCATCGTGCGCGCGGCGTGCGAACAGTGCGGACGCAACCGTGTGCCCGACGTCGCGCCGGTGCGCGGCGTCGACGCGTGGCTC
>NZ_JAAGPL010000225.1:0-12983 GCF_017104785.1 Burkholderia sp. Ac-20353
CCCGACGCCGTCGCGACGGTGCCGTTCGACCGGCCGATCGAGACCTGGAAGGCCGAGCTGTTCGCGACGATCGACGCGGGCTTCACGGTCGCGCGCTCGGGCATCGCGGCGACCGGCACGCTCGTGCTCGCGCCGGATGCCGGCACGCCGCGCACCGTGTCGCTGGTGCCACCGCTGCACGTCGCGCTCGTCCATGCCGACACGCTGCATGCGGACCTGCACGCGGCCGTGCAAGCGGAGCGCTGGCACGCTGGCATGCCGACAAATCTCGTGCTGGTTTCCGGGCCGTCGAAGACCTCCGACATCCAGCAGACGCTCGCGTACGGCGCGCATGGCCCGCGCCGCCTGTGGGTCGTGATCGTCACCGGTTCGGCCGAAACGGGCGAACCAGCCGCGCGCCTGTCTGACGATTTCGAAAGTCGCGCCTCGGACATTCCCGCTTCGGACATCCCCGCCCCGGACATCCCCGCTTCGCAAGGAACGCCGCGATGAGCGACCACACCGTGCATTTCGTCGCCCCCGGCGACTTCAAGGCGCGCGCGCGCGCCGCGCTCGACGATCCGAAGCTGCGCCGCAGCTTCCGTGGCGCGATGGATTTCCTGCAAGGCAAGCGCGCAGTGCAGTTCCCCGACGACGCCGAGCTGCAGCAGCTGCGCGACCTCGGCGAAGCGGTGCGCCAGCATGCGCTCGCGCAGTTGCCGGCGCTGCTCGAACAGCTCGAGGCAAAACTGACCGAAGCCGGCGTGCACGTGCATTGGGCCGAGACCGCCGACGACGCGAACGCGATCGTGCTCGGCATCGCGCAGGCAAAGAAGGCGCGCCGCGTGATCAAGGGCAAGTCGATGGCGAGCGAGGAAATCGAGCTGAACCATTACCTTGCCGAGCGCGGCGTCGACTGCATCGAATCCGACATGGGCGAATACATCGTCCAGCTCGCCGGCGAAAAGCCGTCGCACATCGTGATGCCCGCGATCCACAAGACGCGCGGCGACATCGCCGACCTGTTCGAGCAGCACATCCCCGGCGCGCATTACACGGAAGACGTCGACGAGCTGATCCAGACGGGCCGGCGCGCGCTGCGCCAGGCCTTCGTCGACGCGGACATCGGCCTGTCGGGCGTGAACTTCGCGGCGGCCGACACGGGCACGCTGTGGCTCGTCGAGAACGAGGGCAACGGCCGCCTGTCGACGACGGTGCCCGATACGCACATCGCGATCATGGGCGTCGAGAAGGTCGTCGCGAAGCTCGAGCACATCGTGCCGCTGTCGAGCCTGCTGACGCGCTCGGCCACCGGCCAGGCGATCACAACCTACTTCAACCTGATTACCGGCCCGCGCCGCGACGGCGAACGCGACGGCCCGCGCGACATGCATGTCGTGCTGCTCGACAACGGCCGCACGCAGGCGTACGCGGACGCGCAGTTGCGCGCGACGCTGCAGTGCATTCGCTGCGGCGCGTGCATGAACCACTGCCCCGTCTACACGCGGATCGGCGGCCACGCATACGGGACGACCTATCCGGGGCCGATCGGCAAGCTCATCTCGCCGCACCTGCTCGGGCTCGACGCGACCGCCGACCTGCCGACCGCGTCGACGCTGTGCGGCGCCTGCGGCGAGGTCTGCCCGGTGCGGATTCCGATCCCGCAGCTGCTCGTGCGGCTGCGCACCGAGGCGAACCGCAAGCCCGACGAACCGGTCGCCCACCCGCTGCGCGGCCAGGGCGCGAACTACAACCGCGCGGAAGACCTCGTGTGGCGCTTCTGGTCCGGCGCGTTCGCGCACCCGCGCGCGTACCGCGCATTCCGCTGGGCGGCGACGCGGCTGCGCGCGCTCGCGCCCGCGAAGCAGATGGGCTGGACGCAACACCGCACACCGCTCGAGCCGGCGCCGCGCAGCCTGTCCGACCTGCTGCGCGAACGCGGCCAGCCCGAATAGCACCCCCGCTTTCTGACCTGTACCGATAGATATATGGAGGAGACAACCATGCAGGCCTGGCATCAGATCTATACCCCGCTCGGCAGCCTCGGGCTGTCGGCGCTCGCCGCCGCGATCCCGATCATCTTCTTTTTCGTCGCGCTCGCCGGCTTGCGGCTGAAGGGGCACGTCGCCGCGGCGATCACGCTGCTGCTGTCGCTCGGCGTCGCGATCGTCGCGTACCGGATGCCGGTGCCGCAGGCGCTCGCGGCGGCCGGCTTCGGCTTCGCGTACGGCATCTGGCCGATCGCGTGGATCATCGTCGCCGCGGTGTTCCTGTACAAGATCGTCGTGAAAACCGGGCAGTTCGACATCATCCGCGCATCGGTGCTGGCGATCACCGACGACCAGCGGCTGCAGATGCTGCTGATCGGCTTTTCGTTCGGCGCGTTCCTCGAGGGCGCGGCCGGCTTCGGCGCGCCGGTCGCGATCACCGCGGCGCTGCTCGTCGGCCTCGGCTTCAAGCCCCTGCATGCGGCCGGGCTGTGCCTGATCGCGAACACCGCGCCGGTCGCGTTCGGCGCGATGGGCATCCCGATCATCGTCGCCGGGCAGGTCACCGGGATCGACGCGCTCCACATCGGCGCGATGGCGGGCCGCCAGCTGCCGCTGCTGTCGCTCGCGGTGCCGTTCTGGCTCGTGCTCATGATGGACGGGCTGCGCGGCGTGCGGCAGACCTGGCCGGCCGCGCTCGTCGCCGGCGGCAGCTTCGCGATCACGCAGTACTTCACGTCGAACCATCTCGGGCCCGAGCTGCCGGACATCACGTCGTCGCTCGTCAGCCTCGTGTCGCTCGCCGCATTCCTGAAGGTGTGGCAGCCGAGCAGCGCGAAACGGACGACCGGCGAGACAGCCGGCGGCATCGTCGCGTCGGGCGGCGGCGCCGCGGCGCTCGCGGGCTTCGGTGGTGGCAGCGGTGGCAAAAGCGGCGGCAGTGGCTTCGGCCCGTCGGCGAGTCGCCAGGCATCGCCGTACACGCTCGTGCAGACCGTGCGCGCCTGGTCGCCGTTCCTGATCCTGACGGGCATCGTCACCGTGTGGAGCCTCGCGCCGTTCAAGGCGCTGTTCGGCCCGCACGGCGCGCTCGCCGCGACCGTGCTGAAGTTCCACGTGCCGGCGCTCGACCAGCTCGTCGTCAAGACCGCGCCGATCGTCGCGACCCCGAAGGCGCTCGACGCGGTGCTGAAGATCGACCTGGTGTCGGCCGTCGGCAGCGCGATCCTCGTGACCGCGCTGATCTCGATGGTGCTGTTGCGGATGAAGCCGCGCGACGCGCTCGTCACGTTCGGCGAGACGCTGAAGGAGCTCACGCGCCCGATCCTGTCGATCGGCTTCGTGCTCGCGTTCGCGTTCGTCGCGAACTACTCGGGGATGTCGTCGACGCTCGCGCTGCTGCTCGCCGACACCGGCGCCGCGTTCCCGTTCTTCTCGCCGTTCCTCGGCTGGCTCGGGGTGTTCCTGACCGGCTCCGACACGTCGTCGAACGCGTTGTTCTGCTCGCTGCAGCAGGCGACCGCGCACCAGCTCGGCCTGCCGGAAACGCTCGTCGTCGCCGCGAACACGACGGGCGGCGTGACCGCGAAGATGATCTCGCCGCAGTCGATCGCGGTTGCGTGCGCGGCAACGGGCCTCGTCGGCAAGGAATCGGAGCTGTTCCGCTTCACGGTGCGGCACAGCGTGCTGTTCGCGGTGATCGTCGGGCTGATCACGCTCGTGCAGGCGTATGTGCTGCCGGGGATGGTGCCGTAAGCATCGCGAACGCCGGTCCATGCTGGCGGGTCGCGCGGTATCGCGAAAAAACAAAACCCCACGCTCCTGAGAACGCGGGGTTCGTCTGCAGACTGACGCGCCGGCCTCGCCGGCGCGTTGTCGTACGGTCGGCGGACACCCGCCGCCGCGATCAGCTGCCCTTCGCGATGCGATCCTGGATGTGCTGCGCACGGCTCGCCGACGACGGGTGCGAGCTCATCATCGAGCTCTTGCCGCCGTCCAGCTGCGCGAGCTTCTGGAACGCGGTCACGAGGCCCTTCTGGGTCATGTTCTTCTGCTTGAGCAGGTCGAACGAGTAGTCGTCCGCCGCGCTTTCCTGCGTCTGCGAGAACTGCGCGTTGATGAACTTCTCGGTGATGTCGCCGAGCTGCGAGTTCGTCAGCGCCGCAACGCCCGGCGACGCCGCGCCGGCCGCGGTGCGCGCCGCGCTTACCGCGTATGCGGTCTGCATGGCCTTCTTCGAGTGGCCGAGTGCGACGTGGCCCATCTCGTGGCCGATCACGCCGCGCAGCTCGTCATCGTTCATCATGTCCATCAGGCCGCTGTAGACGCGCACGCAACCGTTGCCCATCGCCCACGCGTTGACGTCCTTGGTCATGTAGACCTTGTAGTTGATCTTCTGGCCGTTCAGCGTCATGTCGCCGAAGCCCTTCATCACCTTCGTCAGGCGCTTCCCGTATGCGCTGTTCGCGGACGCGACCTTCGATTCGGCATCGCTCGCCTTGCACGAGTCGTTCGACAGCGCGGCGATATCGGCGTCCGACAGCGTCGCCGCCTTCAGCAGGCTCGAGCCGGCCGACGTCAGGCTGTTCGCGTCGAGATTCTGCACCCCGCCGCACGCGCTCAGCAGGAACGCCACACCACATGCTGCAACCGCTTTCTTCAAATGCATTTGTGACCCCTCGGTGGTTCTAGTTGGAAGCGGCGATTTTGCATAAGTCGAAAGGAAATTACCAGCCGTTTACATCTGATGACATGTTTATTACTCAGCAGAATTCAACTAACTACGCGATTGACGACGAAAATGCGGGCAATCGCCGCGATCATCCGGCTGTCAGAATGATAAAAATGGTCAACACGGGCGGATTTGCGGACGCCCGGTTACTCGGCCGCCTGCAGATCGGCGATCGCCGCCGCGAGGAACCGCGCCGCCTCGCCGCCCGTGACGACGCGATGGTCGAACGTCAGGCTGAGCGGCAGGATCCGGTGCACGGCGGCCGCACCGCCGACCGCCACCACGCCGTCGTGAATGCGGCCGGCCCCGAGGATCGCGACCGTCGGCGGCACGACGACCGGGGCCGCGTACTTGCCGGCGATCATCCCGAAATTCGACAGCGTGATCGTGTTGCCGCGCATCTCTTCCGGCGGAATTTTGCGCGCGCGGATGTCGTCGCGCATCCGGTCGAGGCCGGCCCGCAGGTCCGCGGCGTCGCGCTGCGCGACGTCGCGCAGCACCGGCACGAACAGGCCGTCGGGCAGGTCGACCGCGATGCCGACGTCGATCTTCGCGAGCACGTGCCGCCGCCCCGTATGCCCCTCGTACCACGCGTTGAGCCCCGGCTCCGCGCGGCAGCCGGCGACGAGCGCGCGGATCAGCCGGATCGTCACGTCGGTGCGCGGCGCCCACGCGTGGATGTCGGCGTCGTCGATCACCGTCGCCGCCGCAACCTCGCTCTGCGCGCGCGCCATGTTCTGCGCCATCGCGCGCCGCACGCCGCGCAGCACTTCCGCCGGCCCGACCTCGGCGAGCACCTTCGCGACGCGCTGCACGTCCGCCGCGGTGATCACGCCGTCCGCGCCCGACGGCGTGACCATCGCGAGATCGACATCGAGCTTGCGCGCAAGCGCGCGCACCGCGGGCATCGCCTTGATCGCGCCCGCGCCGCCGATTGCCCCTCCGATCGCGCCGCCGAGCGCCGCCGGCGCGTCGTGCACGACCTGCGCGCCCACTTCGACCTTGCCGACGACGGTGCCGGCATCCGCGTCGTCGCCCTCGCCTTCGAACGCGACGAGCGGTGCGCCGAGATGCACGATGTCGCCCGCCTGCCCGAACAGCTTCGCGATGCGGCCCGCCTGCGGGGACGGGATCTCGACGATCGCCTTCGCGGTCTCGACCGACAGCAGCGGCTGGTCGGTGTCGACCGCGTCGCCCGCCTTCACGTGCCATTCGACGATTTCCGCTTCCTGCAGCCCTTCGCCGAGATCGGGCAGTTTGAAGATCTTCATCAGTTGCTCCGGGAAATCAGGTTCAGCAGCAACAGGAACGAAATCGCATCACGACGCGTCCAGCGTCTTCCTCACCGCGTCGACGATCCGCTCCATGCTCGGCAGGTACTGGCTTTCCAGCCGGAACAGCGGCACGACGACGTCGTAGCCCGTCACGCGCTGCACCGGCGCGAGCAGCGAATAGAGCCCGCGCTCGGCGATGATCGCGGCGATCTCCGCGCCGAGGCCCGCGGTGCGCGGCGCCTCGTGCACGATCACGCAGCGGCCCGTCTTCGCGACCGACGCGAGGATCGTGTCGGTATCGAGCGGCTTCAGCGTCGCGACGTCGATCACCTCGGCCATCACGCCGTCCTGTGCGAGCCGGTCGGCGGCCGCCTGCACTTCCTGCAGCGCCGCGCCCCAGCTCACGAGCGTGACGTCGGCGCCGTCGCGCAGCGTGAAGCAGGTATCGAGCGGCAGCGCTTCGCCGTCGTCCTCGACCGGCTGCCGGAACAGCCGGTACAGGCGCGTCGGTTCGAGAAAGATCACCGGGTCCGGATCGCGGATCGCCGCGAGCAGCAGCCCGTACGCGCGTGCCGGCGACGACGGCATCACGACGCGCAGCCCGGGGATATGCGCGAACAGCGCCTCGGGGCTTTCGGAGTGATGCTCGGGTGCATGGATCCCGCCGCCGCACGGCGAGCGGATCACGAGCGGGCACGACAGCCGGCCGCGCGTACGATGCCGCAGCCGTGCCGCGTGATTGAGCACGTGGTCGATCACCGGATAGATGAAGCCCGTGAACTGGATCTCGGCGACGGGCCGCAGCCCCATCGCCGCCATCCCGATCGCGGTGCCCGCGATCGCCGTTTCCGCGAGCGGCGTGTCGATCACGCGGTCCGCGCCGAAGCGCGACTGCAGATCGACGGTTGCGCGGAACACGCCGCCGTTGACGCCGATGTCCTCGCCGAGCAGGACGACCGACGCATCGTTCGCGAGCTCGAACGCGAGCGCGCGATTGACCGCTTCGACCAGGTTCAGGTCAGCCATGATGGTTCCCCGCGGCCGGCGCGAACGCGAGCGCCGTGTCGAGCTGTTCGCGCAGCGCGCGCGGCAGCATCGCGTAAAGATGGTCGAACATCGCCGACGTGTCGGGCGGCGCGACCGCCAGGTATTCCTGCACGGCCGCCTCGACCTGCGCATAGCACGCCTTGCCGAGCTCGGTGTCCTGCGCCTTGTCCCACACGTTCATCCGCGTCAGATAGGTGCGCAGCCGGATCAGCGGTTCGCGCTCCCATTGCTGCGCGATCGTGTCGGCGTCGCGATAGCGCGTCGCGTCGTCCGCCGTCGTGTGATCGCCGAGCCGGTAGCTGAGCGCCTCGACGAGCGTCGGGCCGCCGCCGCGGCGCGCCTTGTCGAGCGCTTCGGCCATCACCTGGCGCACCGCGATCACGTCGTTGCCGTCGACCTGCCGGCCGTCGATGCCGGCCGCGATCGCCTTCTGCGCGAGCGTCTGTGCGGCGGTCTGGCGCGTGCGCGGCACCGAGATCGCCCACTGGTTGTCGTTGACGACGAGCACGAGCGGCGCCTGCCACGCGCCCGCGATGTTCATCGCTTCGTAGAAGTCGCCCTTCGACGTGCCGCCGTCGCCGAAGATCGTCACCGCGACGCGCGGCTCGCGGCGCAGCATGAACGCATAGGCGGCGCCCGCCGCGTGGCACACCTGGGTGCCGATCGGCACGCAATTCGGGAAATCGTGGCGCGCGAACCTGAAATCGCTGCCGCGTTCGTCGCCGCCCCAGTAGAGCAGGCTCTCCGCCATCGTGACACCGCGCAGCAGTTGCGCGGCATGGTCGCGGTACGACGGGAACAGCACGTCGTCGGTCTGCATCGCGCTCGCGACGCCGACGCCGATCGCCTCCTGGCCGACCGACGACGCGAACGTGCCGAGCTTGCCGGTGCGCTGCAGCGCGATCGCTTTCGCGTCGAACGCGCGCGTCAGCACCATCGCGCGATAGAGCGGCAACAGCGCCGCGGGATCCCGTGCGAATTCCGGCAACGGCTGCACCAGCTCGCCGTCGGGCCCCAGATACTGCGTGTAGTCGACATGAAAACGCGCGACCGTGCTCATGACTCGCCTCCGTGAGGGTGCGGAGCCTGACGGGGCGTCCGTCGATGCGGCGCGGCTCGGTGCAGTGATGCCGCCGACGCGCACGCATCCGCTCCGGCGACGGATCGCATCGCCGGCGGAAACGCGCCGCCATTGCGGGGACAGGGTCACACGCACCGCTCGCGCATGCGGGATGCGCGAGGCGATCGCGGTCTGCGACACGTCGCGTGCGCGACGCGGGCTGTCTCCCCTTCCGGCCCTTTGACCGCCTTTCAACCTTAGTCAGTTATCGGGTGAAAGCAAGTCGGGACTGTACGCACGCAACGCGCGTTGCACTACATCTTCGCGATGATTTCGCCGACCTCGGCGCTCGTGAACGCGCGCAGCGTCTGCGTGCGCACGTTGCCGGCCGAGCCGAGCGCGAAGCCGAATGCGGTCAGGCTCTGCTCGTCCGGTGCTTCGATGATCGTGACGATGTCGAATGCGCCGAGCGTCCAGAACACTTCCTTCATTTCGCAGCCGAACGTGCGGGCCATCTCCGCGACCTGCCCCGCGCGCTGGCGGGTGCTCTTGATCGTGCGCATGCCCTGGTCCGTGAAGTTTGCGAGAACTACGTAAGTCGCCATGACGATTCCCCTTGCGATTGAAGCGTGTCGGAATTGCCTGCGCGCGAGCGGGCCGCTCACTCCGTGGCGACGGCGTCAGCGGCGCCGCGTCGCGCGTAACTGGATTCTAGGCAGCGGGATCGGGGGGGAAAGACGATCTGGATCAACTATGGGATCGACTGCGGGATCGACTGCGGGATCAACCGGGGTAGCAACTACGGCGACGACGGTGAACCTCAGGCCGTCTGGCCGCGGCGCCGCATCAGCCGCCGCGCGACCAGCAGCGGCAGCCGCAGCACGAAGCCGGCGACGAGCCGCAGATGCATCCATGTGAGCAATGCGTTGTCGCGGCCGTAATGGAAGTGCGACACGCCCCCCTCTTGCGCGCCGAAATAGCGCACGGGCGCGTCGATGCGGATCGGGCGCACGCCGGCCCAGCACATCCGCACCGCGGCTTCCGGATCGAAGTCGAAGCCGCGCATCCACATCTGGCGATGCATGATCGCGGCGAGCGGCGCGACCGGATACACGCGAAAACCGTACAGCGAATCGCCGATGCCGGCCCACAACGTCTCGACGTCGGCCCATACGTTCGACAGCCGCCGCCCCTGCACGCGCAACTGCGGCGCGCTCGCGTCGAACTTCGGCAGGCCGAGCACCATCGCGTCGGGCGCCGCCTGCGATGCGGCCATGAACGCGGGAATCAGGTCGGCCGGATGCTGGCCGTCGGAATCCATCGTCAGCACGTGCGTGAAGCCGCACGCGGCGGCCGCATCGAGCCCCGCGAGCACCGCCGCGCCCTTGCCGCGGTTCTCCGGCAGCACGATCACGCGCAGCCCCGGATCGCCTTTGGCCATCGCCTGCAGCCGCTCGGTGCTGCCGTCGGTGCTGCCGTCGACGACGACCCACACCGGATTCCACTGCGCGCGGGCGCTGCGCACGGTCGCATCGACCTTGGAGCCCGGGTTGTAGCTCGGAATCAGCACGAGATGGGTAGACGAGGCGCGCAGCGTGGACATGGGAACGGCCGATTGCGAAGACGGTGATCCTGACAAAAGTTTATGACCTGGCGGCGACCGGCGACATGCTTCGTCGATGCCACCCGCGCGCGGCGACGGTTCGCGGATCGTCAGGCCTGCGCGCTTCACGACAGCCACTCCACCGCGTGGCCCGCGCTCGCCTCGATCTCGACCAGCAGGTCGTCGCGGCACACGTCCGCGTGCACGTAGAGCGGCCGCACGTCGGGGCCGGCCGCGTCGCGCAGCACACGGTCGATCGCGGCGAGCGCCGCCGCATCGCCAGCGTCGCGCACATAGACGCGATAGTTCAGGTCCGCGAGCGAGAACGGGCCATGCCCCTGCCGCGCGGCCTGCTCGAGCACCGCGGCGAGGTTCGCGATCGTCTCGCGCGTTTGCGCGACGACGTCGCCGTGATGCACGGTGCGGTGCCCGACGATGCTCGCGGTGCCCGACACGAACAGCACCGGCGTTGCGGCCGCATCCGTCCAGGCCGCCGCGCGCGCGAACGTCGGCGCGCGCGGGCCGTATTGCGCCGGATAGTGATATGCGCTGACCTGGCGCGGATTCTCGACCGCATCGGCCGGCGTGCGGCTCGCGAGGAAATGGATCGCGAGCGGCGCGGCCGGCAGGCCATCGCCCGCGACCGGCACGACCGAGCCGAGCGCGCACGCGGCCGGCACGCCGCCTGTCAGCGCGCGGCGGCACGCGTCGAACGCGCGCTGACGGCCGACATTGAACTGACGATAGCGCTCGATCCCGAACTGCTCCGCATTGATCGCCGGCACGGTGTTCCAGATCCGCAGCGGATGCGGGATGCCGAGCGTGTCGAGCACGTCGAACAGCGCGCGGTACGCGTCGTGCGTCGCGCGCTCGAGCGGCGTGCCGCCGTCAGGATCCTCGCCGGCCTTCTCCTGCACGACGATGCTGCCGAACACGAGCCCGGCCGCTTCGCTGTAGCGGTAGTGAAGCGGGCCGCGCCGCACGCTGCGCAGGTCGCGCGCATCGCATTGCCAGATTTCGTAGACGGTGGCGTCGTCGCTGCCGTCGTCGCAGGCAGCGGGCGTGGCGCCGGGCGCGAGCAATGTCATCTGCACCGGCGCGAGCGGCAGATCGGGCGCGGCGTTGGCCAGCACCTGTCCGGTCTGGTCGGCGCACGAAGCGGCCGTACCCGACGCGGCCCCGCCAATGCACACCGCGCCCAATGCGCCCGGAAACGCGCGTTCGAACGCGTCGCCACCCGCGTGCGCATCGCGCAGCAACGCGACGAGCCGTGCGTGACTCGTCTGGACGAGCTGCAGCGCGCGGTGGCTGCCGTTCGTGAGCGTTGCGGTTGATGCGGGGGCGATCGATCGGGAGGCAGCCGGCCCGGTTGCCGCCCGCTCGTGCGTGAGCGTCGCAGACGCGGACAAAGCGGACGACTCGGACGACTCGGACAACACGGACGACTCGGATGACGGGCGCCGTTCGGCGTCGACAGAATGCACAGACACTTCGATTTCCTCAGGATGCCGCGGAGTACGGCGGCGTCGCGGCGCGATCGGCTGCTGCCGACATGCGCCGCGTCACGCCGCCGCTCCGCGCGTCGTCATGCGAGCCCGCCGTTGACGGACAGCACCTGCCCCGTCACATAAGCCGCGGCATCGGACACCAGATACGCGACCATGCCCGCGACTTCGTCGGGCCGGCCCGCGCGCTGCGCGGGCACGAGCTGCTTGATGCGCTCGGCGGGAAACGCGTGTTCGGCCATCGGCGATTCGATGATGCCGGGCGCGACCGCGTTCACGGTGATGCCGCGCGACGCGAGCTCGAGCGACAGCGACCTGGTCGCGCCGATCAGCCCCGCTTTTGCGGCCGCGTAATTGACTTGCCCGCGGTTGCCGGTCACGCCGGCGACCGAAGCGATATTGACGATCCGCCCGCGGCGCGTGCGGATCATCGGCAGCAACAGCGGCTGCGTGACGTTGAAGAAGCCGTTGAGCGTCACGTCGATCACGCTGTGCCATTGCTGCCGCGACATGCCGGCCATCGGCGCGTCGTCGTGAATGCCCGCGTTGTTGACGAGGATCTGCACCGGCGCGTCGTCGACGAGCCGCGCGAGCGCGGCGCCCGTCGCTTCGGCGTCGGTCACGTCGAACGCGATCGCGTGCGCGGCGCCGCCGGCCGCGACGATCCGCTGCGCGACCGCCTCCGCCTGCTCGAGATTGCGGTTCGCGTGCACCCACACTTCATGGCCGGCCTGCGCGAGCGCCGCGCAGATCGCCTGCCCGAGTGCGCCGCTGCCGCCCGTCACGAGCGCCCGCATCGAATTGCTCCTTCCATGCGCGTTCCACCTTGATCGACGCGGCGACGACATGCATTCGTCCGCCGCCTGCCATAGTCACGTAGTCATTGGACGCTTGCCGCGCCCTGGCGCGTCGTGCCGTCGTACATTAAAAGCCACGCCCCGGCGCGACGCGATTACTTCGTGCGATGCGCGGCGACGTACGCGGCGAGCGCGCCGAGCGTCGCGAAGATCTTCTGGTTATCCGGATTGTCCGAGCGCAGCTCGAAGCCGTACTTCTTCGAGATCAGCAGCGCGATCTCCAGGATATCGATGGAGTCGAGCCCGAACCCTTCCCCATACAGCGGGGTCTCGGCGGTCACGGTGTCGAGCGGGACGTCTTCGAGGTTCAGTTCGCCGATGATCAGCGCGGCGAGCTCATGTTCCAGTGCGTTCATCATGCGTGCAAGCAGGCAGCTCACGGCAGCGGGCGCGCCCGGAAACGGCAGTCTCGCGCACGCGCGTCGCGTGCAAATTCTTCCGTCCCTCCGGTGTCTGCCGGCCACCCCGCCCGCGTTATTTGGGGATCGTTTGGTAAAAGTTACGCGGATTCTAGACGATGGGTATTGGGACGTATACCGCGAAAGGGTTACAGACGTGCGGGCGCGCGCCGCCGCCCATTTTGGGACGCGAACACACGAGACGCTTGAGCCGCTTTGGATGGATATGGATCGGCCCCGCGGAACCTTTCATGCGGCGCCATACAATCGGTTACAAAACCCGTTTGCGCCCTTCCCGAACACACGCTGCCGGGGCCCTAAAATGAGCGTGCACGACAGCCGGCCGGGACGCGCGTCCTGGTCGCCATTCGTATGATTATTAACAGCCCGACGACCGCGTCCGGCCCCCGACCCGCTACGACGTATCCAGCCATGCCGCGCCAGCCCGTTTGTCCCGTTCAGGTCAGCCCGCCCGACCGCCGCCGCGATGCCGCCGCCGCGCCGCGGGCTGCGGGCGACGGCCGCCTGCGCCGTGCCCGCG
>NZ_JAAGPL010000226.1:0-12916 GCF_017104785.1 Burkholderia sp. Ac-20353
CGTGCCGGTGGCGCGGCCCGTGGCGGCGGCGCGGCGCAGAGCCGTCCGAGCGCGCCGGCCGGCGGCGGCTTCGACGAGATGGACGACGATATTCCGTTCTAAATCCAACCAAGCTGCTTTTCGCAAACAAAAAGCCTGTAACCCTCGTGGTTACGGGCTTTTTGTTTGGTCTTTACGATTCTCTATCGTGCCGGTATTACAACTTGTGCTGCCCGCGGCCCAAGGCCGTGACGACGCCCTTTTTATTGAAGCGAACGGTGAGGTTGTCTTCCTGCATCGAGTTGCCGAGCAAATTCGCAACCGGGATGAAAGCGAGGACACTGGACTTGACCGTCTGGTAGGTCCAGACTTGTGCGCCGCTTTCTTCAAGCTGGACATCGCCCGGCTTGCCGAGCGTTCTTTCGACGTCCTGTGTCGTCGACTTTCCGACTCGAATGGACGAGATTTTCTGTTCGTCGGTAATTGACGTGCTGCCGGTGGCACATCCGCCCAATGCCATGCCGGCCGCGACGGCGACCAGCGCGCTTGCAATGATTTTCTTCATGTAATCTGGCTTCCTGCTTTACAGAATTGTTCTTGTTAATCGGCGGCAAGCTTCAATAAGGCTCGAATACCCGCCATCTGTAAATATCGGCAGCGGGCGGTGAAACTTTATTCAATTGCATCAACGCTCGCGTCGACGAACACGAATAAAACAACGATCCGGAGGGCCGATTGAAAAAACTGATTTCCCTGTGTGCAAGCTTGCCGCTCGTCGCGACGTTGAGCGGATGCGGGTGCTGGCCGCTCTCGACGAGCGAGCGGAGCGAATACGAATGGCACGCGCAGACGTTGACCGCGGCGTTCGCGAGTTCGGATCACGCGGTCGATGCGTGCCGCACGGCGGTCGTCGAGCAATGTCGCGCCGACATGCAGTCGGGATGCAACGACCGATCGCATACGGCGTTCAAGAACGTCATCACCGGCGAGCCGCTGACCGACGCGCAGATCGACAGGATGTGCGCACCGGCAAACCGGGACTCGAATTGCGACTCGCCCAGTGTCAATCGCGGGCAGATCGATGCATGCATGAAGCAGAAGGGCTTCAAGCTGGAGGAAGTCACGAAGAAGGTCTGCTACGTGAAATTCATGTAAGCGATCCCGATCGCGACCGGCCGCTTCGGCGGCCGGGTCATCGTCATTTCGCTTTCCGATACTGACGCCGAGCACGCGCGTCGAATCGTCGTCGCCTATCTCGTATCACGCCGCGCCGCGTCAACGCGGCGACTGCTTTCGTTGATCCAGATCAAATCTGGTGTCTCGCTGCACCGTGACATCGATCAAAACACGCGATCCGGAAGTCCGTAACATCTATCACGTTGTGATCAATCGAGCCGGATCGACATCCGTTCCGGCGAGGAACGGATTCGCCGTTACAACGGTAATTCGACCTCCTTAAATAATCAGGGTCTGCCGATAGACCGGAAAGTGAGATCCCCACATGAGCCATTTCCTGGACCGGTTGCGCTATTTCACGACCACAAGAGCCCAGTTCTCGGACGGACACGGCGCCGTCACCGACGAGGACCGCAAATGGGAAGACGGCTATCGGAAACGATGGCAGCACGACAAGATCGTCCGCTCGACGCACGGCGTGAACTGCACGGGCTCGTGCTCGTGGAAGGTCTACGTGAAGGGCGGCATCGTCACGTGGGAAACCCAGCAGACCGACTATCCGCGCACGCGCGCCGACATGCCGAATCATGAGCCGCGCGGCTGCTCGCGCGGCGCGTCGTATTCCTGGTATCTGTACAGCGCGAACCGTCTCAAGTATCCGCTCGTGCGCAGCGCGCTCGTGAAGCTGTGGCGCGAGCGCCGCAAGACGCTCGCGCCCGTCGACGCGTGGCGCGCGATCGTCGAGGACGACGACGCGCGGCGTTCGTATCAGAGCCGGCGCGGGCTCGGCGGGTTCGTGCGCGCGAACTGGGACGAAGTCAACGAGATCGTCGCGGCGGCCAACGTGTACACGGTGAAGCAGCACGGCCCCGATCGCGTGGTCGGCTTCTCGCCGATCCCGGCGATGTCGATGGTGTCGTACGCGGCCGGCTCGCGCTACCTGTCGCTGATCGGCGGCGTGTGCCTGAGCTTCTACGACTGGTATTGCGACCTGCCGCCCGCGTCGCCGCAGACCTGGGGCGAGCAGACCGACGTGCCCGAATCGGCCGACTGGTACAACTCGACGTTCATCATGATGTGGGGCTCCAATGTCCCGCAGACGCGCACGCCGGACGCGCACTTCCTCGTCGAGGCGCGCTATCGCGGCACGAAGGTCGTGTCCGTGTTCCCCGACTACGCGGAAGGCGCGAAGTTCGGCGACCTGTGGCTGCATCCGAAGCAGGGCACCGACGCGGCGCTCGCGCTCGCGATGGGGCACGTGATCCTCAAGGAATTTCACCTCGCCGGGAAAAGCGACTACTTCGTCGACTACTGCAAGCGCTACACCGACATGCCGTGCCTCGTGCGGCTCGTGCCGCACGGCGACGGCTACGTTCCCGAGCGGCTCGTGCGCGCATCCGACTTCGGCGATGCGCTCGGCGAAGCCGCGCATCCGGAATGGAAGAGCGTGATGATCGACGACGTGACCGGCGAGTTCGTCGTGCCGGTCGGGTCGGTCGGGTTCCGCTGGGGACAGCAAGCGGACGCGGACAAAGGCAAGTGGAACCTGCGCGCCGAGACGTCGAAAGGCGCGGCGCTCGCGCCGCGGCTGTCGTGCACGGCCGAGCATGACGACGTCGTAGACGTGCTGTTCCCGTATTTCGGCAACCAGCCGCACGCGCACTTCAACCATACGCAGCACCAGTCGGAGCTGTCGCGCCGGATCGGCGTGCGCCGCGTCGCGACGCGCGACGGCGAGATGCTGGTCGCGACCGTCTACGACCTGTTCGTCGCGAACTACGGGCTCGATCAGGGCCTCGGCGGCCGCGACGTCGCGACGAGCTACGACGACGATCTGCCGTACACGCCCGCGTGGCAGGAGGCGATCACCGGCGTGAAGCGCGCGGACGTGATCTCGGTCGCGCGGCAGTTCGCGGAGAACGCGCACAAGACGCAAGGCAAGTCGATGGTGATCATCGGCGCGGGGATCAACCACTGGTTCCATATGGACATGGCGTACCGCGGGATCATCAACATGCTGATCATGTGCGGCTGCGTCGGCAAGCCGGGCGGCGGCTGGTCGCACTATGTCGGCCAGGAGAAGCTGCGGCCGCAGACGGGCTGGACCGCGCTCGCGTTCGCGCTCGACTGGAACCGTCCGCCGCGGCAGATGAATGCGACGTCGTTCTTCTATGCGCATACGGACCAGTGGCGCTACGACACGATGGACCCGACCACGCTGCTGTCGCCGCTCGCGGACAAGACGCAGTTCCACGGCTCGCCGATCGACTACAACGTGCGCGCGGAACGGATGGGCTGGCTGCCGTCCGCGCCGCAGCTCGCGACGAATCCGCTGCAGGTCGGCGCGCAGTTCAGCGATCCTGCGCATGCGGGCGCCGGCGTCGCGCAGCAGCTGAAGTCTGGCACGCTGAAGATGGCGTGCGAGGATCCCGACGCGCCCGAGAGCTTCCCGCGCAACCTGTTCGTGTGGCGTTCGAACCTGCTCGGCTCGTCCGGCAAGGGCCACGAATATTTCCTGAAGCACCTGCTCGGCACGACGCACGGCGTGCAGGGCGACGATCTCGGCGCGACGGGCGGCCCGCGTCCGGAAGAAGTGACGTGGCGCGACGACGCGCCGCGCGGCAAGCTCGACCTGCTCGTCACGCTCGACTTCCGGATGTCGACGACCTGCATGTACTCGGACGTCGTGCTGCCGACTGCGACGTGGTACGAGAAGGACGACATGAACACGTCCGACATGCACCCGTTCATCCATCCGCTGTCGGCGGCGGTCGATCCGGCATGGCAGTCGAAGAGCGACTGGGAGATCTTCAAGGGGATCGCGAAGCGCTTCTCCGAACTGTGCGACGGGCATCTCGGCGTCGAGCGCGACGTCGTGCTCGCGCCGATCGCGCACGACACGCCGGCCGAGCTCGCGCAGCCGTTCGACGTGCGCGACTGGAAGCGCGGCGAGTGCGAGCCGGTGCCGGGCCGCACGATGCCGGCGGTGACGGTCGTCGAGCGCGATTATCCGAATACATACCGTCGCTTCACGTCGCTCGGGCCGCTGATGGACAAGCTCGGCAACAGCGGCAAGGGGATCGGCTGGGATACGAAGGACGAAGTGAAGCTGCTCGGCGAGCTGAACTATCGCGTGAGCGAAGCGGGCGCGACCGAAGGCCGGCCGCGTATCGACACGGCGCTCGACGCGGCCGAGGTGATCCTGTCGCTCGCGCCCGAAACCAACGGCGAAGTCGCGGTGAAGGCGTGGCGTGCGCTGTCCGGCATCACGGGCATCGACCACACGCATCTGGCTGCTGCGCGCGCGGACGAGAAGATCCGCTTCCGCGACATCCAGGCGCAGCCGCGCAAGATCATCTCGTCGCCGACGTGGAGCGGGATCGAGTCGGAGCACGTGTCGTACAACGCAGGCTACGTGAACGTGCACGAACTCGTGCCGTGGCGCACGCTGACGGGCCGCCAGCAGCTTTACCAGGACCATCCGTGGATGCGCGCATTCGGCGAGTCGCTGTGCGTGTACAAGCCGCCCGTCGATACGGGCAGCTATGCGCACATGGTCGGCAAGCGCTCGAACGGCAACCCGGAGCGCGTGCTCAACTTCCTCACGCCGCACCAGAAGTGGGGGATCCACAGCACCTACACGGACAACCTGCTGATGCTGACGCTGTCGCGTGGCGGGCCGATCGTATGGATGTCTGAAGACGACGCGAAGGCGATCGGCATCGCCGATAACGACTGGATCGAATGCTTCAACTCGAACGGCGCGCTGTGCGCACGGGCGGTCGTGAGCCAGCGGATTCCGGCCGGGATGGTGATGATGTATCACGCGCAGGAGAAGATCGTGAACACGCCGGGCTCGGAAATCACCGGCACGCGCGGCGGCATCCACAACTCGGTGACGCGCATCGCGCTGAAGCCGACCCACATGATCGGCGGCTATGCGCAGCTGTCGTACGGCTTCAACTACTACGGAACGGTCGGCTCGAATCGCGACGAGTTCCTGATCGTGCGAAAGATGAACAAGATCGACTGGCTCGACGGCGAAGCCGATGGAGCCGCCGGAGCCGCAGTATCGAACGTTCGCGCTGGAGAAACGTCATGAAGGTACGCGCACAGATCGCGATGGTGCTGAACCTCGACAAGTGCATCGGCTGCCATACCTGCTCGGTGACCTGCAAGAACGTGTGGACGAGCCGCGACGGGATGGAATACGCGTGGTTCAACAACGTCGAGACGAAGCCGGGCATCGGTTATCCGAAGGACTGGGAGAACCAGCAGCGCTGGCGCGGCGGCTGGAAGCGGCGCGCGGACGGCAGGATCGAGCCGCGCCTCGGCAGCAAGTGGCGATTGCTCGCGCAGATCTTCGCGAACCCGCATCTGCCCGAGATCGACGACTACTACGAGCCGTTCACGTTCGACTACGCGCATCTGCAGGAGGCCGGCGACGCGCGTGCGATGCCGGTCGCGCGGCCGCGTTCGCTGGTGAGCGGCCAGCGGCTCGAGAAGATCGAGTGGGGCCCGAACTGGGAAGAGATTCTCGGCGGCGAGTTCGAGAAGCGCGCGAAGGACTACAACTTCGAGGCCGTACAGAAGGAGATCTACGGGCAGTTCGAGAACACCTTCATGATGTACCTGCCGCGCCTGTGCGAGCACTGCCTGAATCCGGCGTGCGTCGCGTCGTGTCCGTCCGGCTCGATCTACAAGCGCGAGGAGGACGGCATCGTGCTGATCGACCAGGACAAGTGCCGTGGCTGGCGGATGTGCGTATCCGGATGCCCGTACAAGAAGATCTACTACAACTGGCAGAGCGGCAAGGCCGAGAAGTGCATCTTCTGCTATCCGCGCATCGAGGCCGGGCAGCCGACCGTGTGTTCGGAAACCTGCGTCGGCCGCATCCGCTATCTCGGCGTGCTGCTGTACGACGCGGACCGGATCGGCGAAGCGGCCAGCGTCGAAAACGAAACCGACCTGTACGAGTCGCAACTGTCGCTGTTCCTCGACCCGAACGATCCCGAAGTGATTGCGCAGGCCGAACGCGACGGCGTGCCGGCCGCGTGGCTCGACGCCGCGCGGCGTTCGCCGGCGTACAAGATGGCGATCGACTGGAAGATCGCGTTCCCGCTGCACCCCGAATACCGGACGCTGCCGATGGTCTGGTACGTGCCGCCGCTGTCACCGATCAACGCGGCCGCAAACAGCGGCGCGCTCGGGATGAACGGCTATCTGCCGGATGTCGAGTCGCTGCGGATTCCGCTGCGCTACCTCGCGAACCTGCTGACGGCCGGCGACGAGGCACCGGTGAAGCTCGCGCTCGAACGGCTGCTCGCGATGCGCGGCTTCATGCGCGCGCGCCACGTCGACGGCGTCGATGCGCGGGCCGTGCTGAACCAGGTCGGCCTGTCGCTTGCGCAGGTCGAGGAGATGTACCGCTATCTCGCGATCGCGAACTACGAGGATCGCTTCGTGATCCCGACGACCCACCGCGAATACGCGGAAGACGCGTACGACCTGCGCGCGTCGTGCGGCTTCTCGTTCGGCAACGGCTGCTCGGACGGCCGTTCGGACGCGAGCCTGTTCAGCCCGAGAAAGGGCAAGAAGACGATTCCGATCCGGGAGGCATCCTGATGAGCACGGCACCTGATCCGACCTATGCGGCATTTGCCGCGCTGCTCGAGTATCCGGACGATGCGCTGCTCGCCGCGCTCGATTCGATCGATGCGCACGTGCGCGGCCATTTGCGCGTGCCGAAGCCGGCGCGCGCGGGGCTCGAGCGTTTCTTCTCGTACCTGCGCGAGCGCGACCTGCTAACGCTGCAGGAGAACTACGTCGCGCTGTTCGATCGCGGCCGGGCGACGTCGCTGCACCTGTTCGAGCACGTGCACGGCGAATCGCGCGACCGCGGCCAGGCGATGGTCGACCTGCTGCAGATGTACGAGCGTCACGGCCTGTACCTGAAGCCCGGCGAACTGCCCGATCACCTGCCGGTGTTTCTCGAGTACCTGTCGCGGCTGCCCGCGCCCGACGCGCGCAGCCTGCTCGGCGAGACGGGCGAGATCCTGCGCGCGCTCGCCACGCAGCTCGCGAAGCGCGGCAGCCATTACGGCTTCGTGGTCGGCGCGCTGCTGCCGCTCGCCGGCATCGCGCCGATCGATACGCCGGCCGATGCGCCAGAGCAGCCTGACGACGACGCGGCGGCCGAACGGCCGAGCGCCGCCGACTACCGCGCGCTCGACGCCGCGTACACGGACGAGCCCGTGCGCTTCGTCGGCGCGTCGATTGACGCTGCGCCGGCCGAGGAGCCGGTGCGCTTCTACGACCAACGGCCTGCCCGTCGCGCGTAGGCGCTTCGGCCCAACAAGGGAAAGCCATGAACGATTACCTGCATCAATTCCTGTTCGGAATCTATCCGTACATCTGTCTCGCGGTGCTGCTGGTCGGCAGCCTGATCCGCTTCGACCGCGAACAGTACACGTGGAAGAGCGATTCGTCGCAGCTGCTGCGGCACGGCGCGCTCAGGCTCGGCAGCAACCTGTTCCACTGGGGCGTGCTCGTCGTCGTGCTCGGGCACTTCGGCGGCTTTCTCGCGCCGCACTGGCTCGTGTCGCCGTTCCTGTCCGCGTCGGCGCATCAGCTGATCGCGATGGTCGCGGGCGGCGCGGCGGGCGTCGCGGCGATCATCGGCCTGACGATCCTGATCGCGCGGCGGCTCGGCGACGCGCGCATCCGGCGCAACAGCCGCCAGTCCGACATCCTGATCGTGCTGATGCTGTGGGTGCAGCTCGCGCTCGGGCTCGGCACCGTCGTGCTGTCGACGCGCCACATGGACGGCGCGATGTTCGAGCAGCTCACCGACTACGTGAAGGGCGTCGTCACGTTCCGGCCCGATATCGCGAGCCTGCTCGTCGGTGTGCCGCTGACCTACCGGCTGCATATCCTGCTCGGCTTCACGATCTTCCTCGTGTCGCCGTTCACGCGGATGGTGCACATCTGGAGCGGGATCGCGTCGGTCGCGTACCTGATCCGGCCGTATCAACTCGTGCGCAAGCGCTGACCGGGAGGCTGCATGAATGCCCTGTCTGAAGTCCTACCCGAGGCCATGGCGATACCGCTGAGCGTCAACGGCGTCGCGATCGGCGACGACGCGATCGCAGCCGAGCGCGCGCATCACGACGATGCTGCGGATCCGCTCGATGCCGCGCGGCGCGCGCTCGTCGTGCGCGAGCTGCTGCGCCAGTGCGCGGTGGCGCTCGCGCTGATCGCGGACGGCGCGCCGCTCGACGACGCGGCGCTCGACGCGCTGCTCGAACGCGAGCTCACGCACCTCCCGGAACCGGATCGTGCGGACTGCGAACGCTATTACGCGCAGCATCCGGCGCGGTTCCGCCGCAACGACATCGTCTACGCGAGCCACATCCTGTTCGCGGTGACCGACCGCGTGCCGCTCGCGCCGCTGCGCCGCCGGGCGGAAAGCGCGCTGGCCGGCGTGCTCGCCGCGCCGGATACGTTCGAAGCGGTTGCTCAGGCATCGTCGAACTGCCCGTCGGCGGCGGTCGGCGGCAGCCTCGGGCAGTTGCTGCGCGGCGACACGGTGCCGGAGTTCGAAGCGGCGCTGTTCGATACGGATGCGCTTGGCGTGCTCCCGCGCCTCGTCAATACGCGCTACGGCTTTCACATCGTGCGCATCGAGCGGCGTGTGGCCGGCGACGCCGTGCCGTTCGACGAGGTCGAGACGCACATCGCCGCGTTCCTTGCGGAGCGCGTGCGGCGCAATGCAATGCGGCAGTACATCGCGATTCTCGCGGGCGGCGCGCGCGTCGAAGGCCTCGCGCTCGATGGCGCGAACGGGCCGCTCGTTCAATGAAACGGAGTGTGATGAATGGCTACCCACAGTGATTCCGGCGCGCTTGCGAATGCGCAGGCGGTGCCGTTGCGTGCATGGTCGGTGCTCGCCGCGAGCACGCTCGCGTTCATGGTGTGCTTCGTCGTCTGGATGATGTTCGGCGTGCTCGGCGTGCAGTTGCGCACCGATCTCGGCCTGAACGGCACGGAGTTCGGGCTGCTCACGTCGACGCCGGTGCTCACCGGCGCACTGATGCGTCTGCCGCTCGGCACATGGACCGATCGCTTCGGCGGCCGCATCGTGATGACGGTGCTGCTCGTCGTCTGCGCGGTGCCCGTCTACATCGTCAGCTACGCGTCTCAGCTCTGGCAGTTCCTCGTGATCGGCCTGTTCCTCGGCTGCGTCGGCGCATCGTTCGCGGTCGGCACGCCGTATGTCGCGCGCTTCTTCCCGCCGCAGCGGCGCGGCCTCGCGATGGGCGTGTTCGGCGCGGGCACGTGTGGCGCTGCGGTCAACCTGTTCGTCACGCCGCTGCTGCTGTCCGCGTACGGCTGGCGCTTCGTGCCGCGCGTCTATGCGGTCGCGCTGCTCGTCACCGCGGTGATCTTCTGGTTCGCGTCGGCGCCCGATCCGGGCGCGGGCAAGAAGAGCGGCTCGTGGGTCGAATCGTTCAAGGTGCTGCGCGATCCGCGCGTGTGGCGGCTGTGCCAGTACTACTCGATCACGTTCGGCGGCTTCACTGCGCTGTCGCTGTGGATTCCTCAGTACCTGAAAGCAGAATACGGAATGACGCTCGTCGCGGCGTCGGCCTTTGCCGCCGGCTTCTCGCTGCCGGGCTCGGTGCTGCGCGCGCTCGGCGGCGCGCTCGCCGACCGCTTCGGTGCGCACGCAGTCACCTGGTGGGGCTTGTGGGTCGCGTGGATCAGCCTGTTCGTGCTCGCGTATCCGGCGACCGACTTCGTGATCCACACGATCGACGGCACCGCGTCGCTGCACCTGTCGATGCCGGTCGCCGGCTTCGTTGCGCTGACGTTCGTGCTCGGCGCGGTGTTCGCGCTCGGGATGGCGTCGACCTTCAAGTACGTCGCCGACGATTTCCCCGACAACATGGGCGTCGTGACCGGCATCGTCGGGCTCGCGGGCGGCCTCGGCGGGTTCCTGTTGCCGATCCTGTTCGGCGTGCTGCTCGACCTGCTGCGCGTGCGTACCACCTGCTTCATGTTCCTGTACGGGATCGTGTGGGTGTCGCTGATCCTCATCTACCTGTCGGAAGTGCGCCGCAAGCCGATCGTCGCTTAAGCTCGGCGCGGACGGCAGGCCGCCGGCGCGCGTTGCGGGGTCCGGTCCCGCAGCGCCGGGCGGCCGGTGGTTCGCGCGCCATTATTGCGGGCTCGTGCCACAACCGTTGCGGGGTCGCGCAGCCATTGTTGCGTTACGTCACGCAACAGTAATATTGGTTCGGCTATGCTGGCTCCTTTCCGGTGCTTCGGGGGAGAGGGGACCATGCGGCGTGTCGTGTTCAACCAGAAGGGCGGAGTAGGCAAGTCGACGATCGTCTGCAACCTCGCGGCGATCAGCGCGAGCGAAGGGCTTCGCACGCTCGTGATCGACCTCGACGCACAGACGAACTCGACCCAGTACCTGCTCGGCGAGCGCGCCGCGGAAGCCGCCCCGACCGTCGCCGATTTCTTCGAAACCGCGCTGACATTCAACTTCCGGCCGGTCGACATCGCATCGTTCATCCATCCGACCCCGTTCGAGAACCTCGACGTGATGCCCGCGCATCCGGATCTCGACACACTGCACGGCAAGCTTGAATCGCGCTACAAGATCTACAAGCTGCGCGATGCGCTGAACGAGCTCGACACGTACGACGCCGTCTACATCGACACGCCGCCCGCGCTGAACTTCTACACGCGCTCCGCGCTGATCGCGGTCGAGCGCTGCCTGATTCCGTTCGACTGCGACGACTTCTCGCGCCGCGCGCTGTACACGCTGCTCGAGAACGTGAAGGAGATCCAGCAGGATCACAACGCGGCGCTCGAAGTCGAAGGGATCGTGATCAACCAGTTCCAGCCGCGGGCGAGCCTGCCGCAGCGGCTCGTCGACGAACTCGTCGGCGAAGGGCTGCCCGTGCTCGCGTCGCGGCTGTCGTCGTCGGTGAAGATCCGCGAGTCGCACCAGCAGGCGACCCCCGTCATCCATCTCGAGCCGGGCCACAAGCTCGCGCAGGAATTCCGCGCACTGCACCAGGAACTGGCTGGCTGACGCCGCGCGGCCGCCCTCGTCCGTTATCGGTTGCGCGGCATTCCGGCCCGCGCGATTCGTCCCATCGGAGCGTCATTCATTTCGGGTCGATACCGTTCGGCCTAATTCCGTCGCTCGATAAGTATTTCTGAAATCGTTTTCTAAACAAATGCAAAAACGATTTCATCGGGCGTGTTCACCAGTAAATGCGACCTATTTTCCAGTAATAGGAATAGTTGACACGTAAATCTTGCGTGGCAATACGGATGTTTACGCCGAAAGAAAGTAAAAATCCCGTAAAAACAGATCGTTGCAGTGTGTCCCTGAAATATGGGATTCACGGTAATCTGCGAATGTGGGGTGCGATCGACGGGTTAGGGTTTTTCCTGATCATTAGTGCCATTTAATTGACAATTAATCGATCTAGAATGGGTGCTCTAAACTTTTCGCACTCAATGAACTGTGTGCGATAAATAAGGAGTCGAACGAAGTGCTCGACTTCCGTATTTCTTATGCAATCTCTCGCATTGCTAACAGGAGCGTGCCCGATGTCCGTTTTCGCCCCCGAGAAGTTCATTGCTGATTACCAGTCCGGCGTGACTGCGCTGTTTGCTGCCGCTCAACCGGCGTTCCGCGGCTTCGAGGCCGTGGTCGAACTCAACCTGCAGGCAACCAAGGCTGCGCTCGAAGAGTACGAAGAGCACGTGAAGGGTGCCTTCAACGGCAGCAACCCGGCGGAATTCTTCACGCGCCAGCTTGGCGCGACGCAGCAGGCGGCCGGCAAGGCGGCGTCGTACAGCCGTCACCTGTTCGACATCGCCGCGACCACGCAGGCCGAATTCGCGAAGGCCGCGCAGGCGCACTACGAGCAGGCCGACCAGCGCCTGAAGGACGCACTCGGCGAATTCTCGAAGCACGCACCGGCCGGCACGGCGCCGGTGGTCGCGGCGCTGAATTCGGCGCTGTCGGCGGCGAGCGCCGCGGCGGAAACCGTGCGTGCCGCGACGGGCCAGGTCATCGAAGCAGCGCAGAGCGGCTTCGACGCGGTCGGTGCGTCGGCTCGCGCCACGAAGCCGGCAAGCGGCGGGCGCAAGGACTCGGCTGCGCGCGAATCGGCGGCGTAATTCAGCGACATTAGTCGGCTGCATAAGTCGGCGGCGTAATCGCGTGTCGCGCACCGTTGCGCGACACGACAACGCGATCGACGCCCCGCACCGCCGGATGCCGCGTGTGCCACGCGGTGCCCGGCGGCCATTTTTCTTCGGCTGCCGTGTGTCGCGGCGGCACGCAAGTGCAGAGGCGGCTCGCGCGCGGCTGGCGCGGCAACCCACGCCGGACCGGCGCGTGCCGGCGGCGACAAAGTAATGTGACTCGGATTCAGGAACTGAACATGACGGACGTAGTGATCGTATCGGCCGCGCGGACCGCGGTTGGCAAATTCGGTGGAACGCTTGCGAAGATCGCGGCGCCGGAGCTGGGCGCAACGGTGATCCGCGCGGTGCTGGAGCGGGCCGGCGTGAAGCCGGAGCAGGTCAGCGAAGTGATCTTGGGCCAGGTGCTCGCGGCGGGCTCGGGCCAGAACCCCGCGCGTCAGTCGCTGATCAAGGCCGGGCTGCCGAGCGCGGTGCCGGGGATGACGATCAACAAGGTGTGCGGCTCGGGCCTGAAGGCCGT
>NZ_JAAGPL010000227.1:0-12760 GCF_017104785.1 Burkholderia sp. Ac-20353
CCATCTCCACACCGTCCGCGCCATCCACGCCACTGCCCGCCGCCGCCGAGCCGGCCCAGCCGACGGGCGCGGCCGCACCCGCGAGGGCGTACACGCCGACACCGCAGCAAGTCCGCTTCGGTGACGCGACCGCGTTCCGCACGCTGATTCCGTCGCAACTGCTCGAGCAACTGACCGCGAGCGAATACGCGCAGATCGTGCTGGCCGCCGCGCAGGCCGACCGGCTGCTGCCCGCGAACCAGCCGCGCGTGAAACGCCTGCGCGCGATCGTCGCGAAGCTCGCGCCGTATTCGGTGAAATGGAATGACCGGGTCAAGACGTGGTCGTGGGACGTCAACGCGATCCGCTCGCGCGACATCCGCCTGGCGTGCCTGCCCGGCGGCAAGATCCTCGTCTACGGCGGGATGCTCGACAGCGTCCGGCTGAACGACGACGAACTCGGCGTGCTGGTCGCGCACAGCATCGCGCACGCATTGCGCGAGCATGCGCGCGGCAATTTCAGCGATCCGTCGCAGACGTCGCTGCGCGCGGCGACGTTGCCGCCGCTGTTCGGCGTCGGCGATCCGCTGCCGCAGCCGCTGAACCTCGGCGAGCGTCTGCAGACGCTGCGCTACGACCCGACCGACGAGACCGAAGCCGACGTGATCGGCGGCGACATCGCCGCGCGCGCGGGCTTCGACCCGCGTGCCGCGATCACGCTGTGGGACAAGCTCGCGGTCGCGACACGCGCGAACAAGGCGACCGGCTACATTTACGCGCATCCGTACGGCGCGGCGCGCCGCCAGGACCTGCTGAACCGCCTGCCGGACCTGCTGCCGCTGTATGCGAAGGCGATCGGCAAACGCGTCGACACGCTGCCCGACTATGCGGGAATCAGCGCGCAGCGGCGCAAGGTTGCGCGCCGCTGAACGGCGGCGCAGCAAGAGAAACCGGCTCGCAATCCAGCGCCCTGAAAGCGCTTTTCCGGCGATTCGGCTGCACTTCGAGAGAATCAGGCAAATCTTCGCGACCTTCAGGTATTTCACTACGACGGCGCGCTCCTTACGATAACGTCCTGTCTCGCCGCACTGCAGCATGGTGCGACGGCAGTCACATTTGCCGGACAAGGAGCCCCGCATGAGCACAACCTATGCCTTTGCCGCGGCCGACGCGCAGTCGCCGCTCGCCCCGTTCGAATTCCAGCGCCGCGCGCTGCGCGATCTCGACGTGCAGATCGAGGTCCTCTATTGCGGCGTCTGCCACTCGGACCTGCATCAGGCCCGCAACGAATGGAAGAACACGATCTATCCGGTCGTGCCCGGCCATGAGATCGTCGGCCGCGTGACCGCGACCGGCCCGCAGGTGTCGCGCTTCAAGGTCGGCGAGCTGGTCGGCGTCGGCTGCCTCGTCGATTCGTGCCGCACCTGCGCGAGCTGCGCGGAGGGGCTCGAGCAGTATTGCGAGAACGGGTTCGTCGGCACCTACAACGGCCAGGACCGCGTGACCGGCGACATCACGTACGGCGGCTATTCGACGCAGCTCGTCGTCGACGAGGCGTTCGTGCTGCGCGTGCCGGACACGCTCGACCCGGCCGGCGCGGCGCCGCTCCTGTGCGCGGGGATCACGACGTATTCGCCGCTGCGCCAGTGGAACGTCGGCCCCGGCAAGAAGGTCGGCATCGTCGGGCTCGGCGGCCTCGGTCACATGGGCGTGAAGCTCGCGCGCGCGATGGGTGCGCACGTCGTGCTGTTCACGACGTCGCCGTCGAAGGTCGACGATGGCAAGCGGCTCGGCGCGCACGAAGTGGTGATCTCGAAAGATCCGGCGCAGATGAACGCGCACCTGAACAGCTTCGACTTCATCCTGAACACGGTCGCCGCGCAGCACGACCTGAACCCGTTCCTGCATCTGCTGAAGCGCGACGGCACGATGACGCTCGTCGGCGCGCCGGAGCACGACCATCCGTCGCCGCAGGTGTTCAACCTGATCTTCAAGCGCCGCCGTCTCGCGGGCTCGCTGATCGGCGGGATCGCCGAGACGCAGGAAATGCTCGACTTCTGCGCGGAGCACGGGATCACATCGGATATCGAAACGATTCCGATGCAGCAGATCAACGCCGCTTACGAGCGGATGCTGAAGAGCGACGTGAAGTACCGGTTCGTGATCGACATGGCGTCGATCAAGCCGAAGAACTGAGCATCGAGTACTGAGCGCAGGGCGCAGCACGACGGAAGGCGGCGCACGCCCCCACCGTGCGAAGCAAAACGGGCCGCGATATTTTCGCGGCCCGTTTTGCATGCAGCGCCCGCTGCATGCGGCCCTGCCTGGCGCCGCTTACTTGTAGTCGTAATCCACCGTCAGCGGCGCATGGTCGCTGAACTTGATGTCGCGGAAGATCGACGTTTGCTTCGCGGTGCTTGCGATCCCCGGCGTCGCGATCTGGTAGTCGATCCGCCACCCGACGTTCTTCGCATACGCCTGGCCGCGGTTGCTCCACCACGTGTACTGCTCGGGGCGCTGGTCGAGCGTGCGGAACACGTCCACATAGCCAACGTCGTCGAACAGCTTCGTCAACCACTCGCGCTCTTCCGGCAGGCAGCCGGAATTCTTCTGGTTGCTCTTCCAGTTCTTGATGTCGATTTCCTTGTGGACGATGTTCACGTCGCCGCACAGGATCACCTCGCGCTTCTTCTTCAGCGCGGCGAGATGCGGCATGAACTCGTCCATGAAGCGGTACTTCGCCTGCTGGCGCTCGTCGCCGCTCGAGCCGGACGGCACGTACACCGACACGACCGACAGCTTGCCGTAGCGCGCCTCGACATAGCGCCCTTCCGAATCGAATTCGCTGCTGCCGAAGCCGATGATCACGTCATCGGGCTCGTGGCGGCTGTACAGGCCCGCGCCGCTGTAGCCCTTCTTCTCGGCGTGGTGGAAATAGCTCTTGAAGCCGTGCGGCTCGACGAATTCGGCCGGCAGGTCGTCGGCCGAGACCTTGATCTCCTGCACGCACACGCAATCGGCATTCTGCTCGCCGAGCCAGTCGAAGAAGCCTTTCTTCGCGGCGGAGCGGATGCCGTTCAGGTTGGCGGTAATCACACGCATCATGTCGGGTTTCCGTTCTGGGTTCTCAGGTTCACATCGTAGCGCCATGCCGCGCCTAGCTGATCTTCACGCCTTCCAGCTCCGGCTTCGGCGGCGGGAATTCGAGCTTCATGTCGGTCAGCGTACGCAGCAGCAGCTCGGCGATCATCACATTGCGGTGCGTCTTCGAGTTCGCCGGAATCACGTACCACGGCGCATGCTCGGCCGACGTCGCGGCAAGCGCGTCGCGATACGCGAGCTGGTACGCATCCCAGTGCTTGCGCGCATCGAGATCGGAGATGTCGAACTTCCAGTGCTTGGTCGGATCGTCGACCCGCGCCTGCAGCCGGTCGCGCTGCTCGTCCTTCGAGATGTGCAGGAAGCACTTGACGATCGTCGTGCCGTTCTCGACGAGCATCGTCTCGAAGTCGCGAATCTGCCGATAGCGGCGCTCGCATTCCTTCTCGTCGATCCCGCCCAGCACGCGCGGCACGAGCACGTCTTCATAGTGGCTGCGGTTGAAGATCGCGAGCTCGCCGGCCGCCGGCACCTGCGCGTGCACGCGCCACAGGTAGTCGTGCGCGGTCTCGATCGGCGTCGGCGCCTTGAACGACACGACGCGCAGGCCGAGCGGGTCGACCTCGCGGAACACCGCACGCACGGTGCCGTCCTTGCCGCTCGTGTCCATCCCCTGCAGCACGAGCAGCACGCGCCGCTTCTGCTGCGTGTGCAGCCGTTCCTGCTGCACGTCGAGCTCCATCGAGACCGACGACAGCCGTTCGCGGTCGGTTTCCTTCGCACCCGACGAGAACGGCTTCGCGGACGGATCGAACGCGTCGAGCGTGAACGCCGCGGCGTCCTTCTCGCGCGTGTGGTACGGCACCCGGTAGTCGTCGAGCGACGGTTGTTTCGCCATGCGTTCCTCCGTGTGACGGCGCGCACGCGGCGTGCGCACCAGTTGCAACGGGCCGCCCCGAACAGGTTCGGCGGCGGCCCGTCGTCAAGCGCGGTTCAGGCGTGCGCCCGTCTTACCCGAGCTTCTTCTTCAGCAGTTCGTTGACCTGCTGCGGGTTCGCCTTGCCCTTCGTCGCCTTCATCGCTTGGCCGATCAGCGCATTGAACGCCTTTTCCTTGCCCGCGCGGAATTCCTCGACCGACTTCGCGTTCGCGGCGAGCACCTCGTCGATGATCGCTTCGAGCGCGCCGGTGTCGGAAATCTGCTTCAGGCCCTTCGCATCGATGATGCGATCGGCGGCGGCTTCGTCGGTCGCCTTCTCGTCCCAGATCATCGCAAAGATTTCCTTCGCGATCTTGTTCGAGATCGTGCCGTCGGCGATGCGTTGCAGCACCAGCGCGAGCTGCGCGGCCGACACGGGGATCGCGTCGATCTCGATGCCGTCGCGGTTCAACTGCGACGATACGTCGCCCATCAGCCAGTTCGCGGCGATCTTCGCGTTCGCAGCGCCTGCCTTCGCGACCACCGCCTCGAAATACGCGGCCATCGCCTTGCTCGACGTCAGCACGCCCGCGTCATAGGCCGACACGCCGTACTGCTCGACGAAGCGCTGCTGCATCGCAGCCGGCAGCTCGGGCATGCCGGCCTGCACGCGCTCGACCCAGTCCGAGCCGATCACGAGCGGCATCAGGTCCGGATCGGGGAAGTAGCGGTAGTCGTGCGCGTCTTCCTTGCTGCGCATCGAGCGCGTCTCGCGCTTGTCCGGGTCGTACAGGCGGGTTTCCTGCACGACCTCGCCGCCGTCCTCGATCAGTTCGATCTGGCGGCGCACTTCGTAGTTGATCGCTTCTTCGAGGAAGCGGAACGAGTTCAGGTTCTTGATCTCCGCACGCGTGCCGAACTTCTCCTGGCCGACCGGGCGCACCGACACGTTCGCGTCGCAGCGGAACGAGCCTTCCTGCATGTTGCCGTCGCAGATGCCGAGCCACACGACGAGGCCGTGCAGCGCCTTCGCATACGCGACCGCCTCGGCCGCGCTGCGCATCTCCGGCTCGGTGACGATCTCGAGCAGCGGCGTGCCCGCACGGTTCAGGTCGATGCCCGTCATCCCCGCGAAGTCCTCGTGCAGCGACTTGCCGGCGTCCTCTTCGAGATGCGCGCGGGTCAGGTTGATCGTCTTCGAATATGCGTCCTTGCCGGCCTTTTCATTCGCGGGCACCTGGATCGTGATCTGGCCGCCCTGCACGACCGGAATCTCGTACTGGCTGATCTGATAGCCCTTCGGCAGATCCGGGTAGAAGTAGTTCTTGCGCGCGAAGATGCTACGCGACGCGATGGTCGAGCCGATCGCGAGGCCGAAGCGGATCGCCCGCTCGACCGCGCCGCGGTTCAGTACCGGCAGCACGCCCGGCAGCGCCAGGTCGACCGGGCAGGCCTGCGTGTTCGGGTCCGCGCCGAACTGCGTCGGCGCGCCGGAGAAAATCTTCGAGACGGTCGACAACTGCGCGTGCGTCTCGAGACCGATAACGACTTCCCATTGAGTCATGGCTTACACCCCCGCCGGAACTTGCTTGTGCCAGTCGGTCGCACGCTGGAACGCGTCGGCGACCTGCAGCATCCGGGCTTCGTTGAAATAGTTGCCGATGATCTGCAGGCCGACCGGGCGCTTCGCATTCGCGCCCGCGCCGAAACCGCACGGCACGCTCATGCCGGGCAGGCCCGCGAGGCTCACCGACAGCGTATAGATATCCGCAAGATACATCTGCACCGGATCGTCGCCCTTCGCGCCGAGATCCCACGCGACCGTCGGCGATGCCGGGCCCATGATCACGTCGCAGGACTTGAACGCTTCCTGGAAATCGTTCGCGATGATCCGGCGGATCTTCTGCGCCTGCAGGTAGTACGCGTCGTAGTAGCCGTGCGACAGCACATAGGTGCCGATCAGGATGCGGCGCTTCACCTCGGGGCCGAAGCCTTCCGCGCGCGACTTCTTGTACATCTCGAGCAGGTCGCCGTACTGCGCGGCGCGATGGCCGAAGCGCACGCCGTCGAAGCGCGACAGGTTCGACGATGCCTCGGCCGGCGCGATCACGTAATAAACGGGGATCGACAGCTCGGTCTTCGGCAGCGACACCGGCACGAGCGTCGCGCCGAGCGCTTCATACTGTTTGAGCGCCGCGTCGACCGCCGCGCGCACGTCGCCGGCGAGGCCGTCGCCGAAGTATTCGTTCGGCAGGCCGATGCGCAGGCCCGCGAGCGGCTTGGCCGCATCGTTGCCCGGCGCCCACGGCTGGCCGAGGTGGCGCGTGAAATCCTCGTCGTCGCGCTCGAGGCTCGTCGAGTCGCGCTCGTCGAAGCCCGCCATCGCGTTGAGCAGCAGCGCGCAGTCGGCGGCGCTCTGCGCCATCGGGCCGCCCTGGTCGAGCGACGACGCGAACGCGATCATCCCGTAGCGCGACACGCGGCCGTAGGTCGGCTTGATGCCGGTCACGCCCGCGAACGACGCCGGCTGGCGGATCGAGCCGCCGGTGTCGGTGCCGGTCGCGGCCGGCGCGATGCGCGCGGCGACGGCGGCCGAGCTGCCGCCCGAGCTGCCGCCCGGCACCGCGTTCGTGTCCCACGGGTTCTTCACGGGGCCGAATGCGGAGTTCTCGTTCGACGAGCCCATCGCGAACTCGTCCATGTTGGTCTTGCCGAGCGTGACCATGCCGGCCGCCGACAGGCGGGCGACCACGGTCGCGTCGAACGGGCTCGCGTAGTTCGCGAGCATCTTCGAGCCGGCGGTCGAGCGCCAGCCGCGCGTGACGAACACGTCCTTGTGCGCGATCGGCAGGCCCGTGAGCGGGCCGGCCGCGCCGCGCGCGAGCTCGGCGTCGGCGGCCTTCGCCTGCGCGAGCGTGAGCTCGGCGTCGACATGGACGAACGCATTCAGGTGCTGAGCGGCGTCGATCCGCTTCAGGTAGTGCTGGGCCAGCTCGACGGCCGAGCATTCCTTGGCGGCGAGCGCAGCGCGCAGTTCGGTCAGGCTTTTTGCGTGCATTGAGTGGTTTTCCTGGGAATTCTTGGGCGCGTACGCGCGACGCGGCGCGCACGCTTGTCGTCGAACGCTTACTCGATCACCTTCGGCACGAGGTAGAGGCCATCCTGGACGGCCGGTGCCGGACGCTGGTTATCGTCGCGGTTCACGGCTTCCGTGACGGCGTCGTCGCGCAGACGCTGCGCGACTTCCTGGATCTGTTCGATCGGGTGGGCGAGCGGCGCGATGCCGGTGGTATCGACTGCCTGCATCTGCTCGACGAGGCCGAAGAATTCATTGAGCTGGCCAAGCGTATGCTCGGCGTCGGCGTCGGCCATTTCGAGCCGCGCAAGGTGCGCGATGCGTTTCACATCGGTCAGGGTCAGGGCCATGCGGTCACCGGAAAACAAGGCGGCGCAGCACACGAAAAGCGGCGCTGCGGCGGGGGTTGGAGGGCGCGATGCCACCCTCAAAAATCGGGTACGAAGCGGGAAAAATACCACCCGTTTCGATTCAAATACCGCGAAATTATAAGGTATCATTACGCGTTCGACCCAACCCGGCAGCCTTTTCCCGCACCGTTTCGCCCCGCTTCGGCAAGCCGTGCGAGCTTCGTGCGATCTCCGGTAGATATCACTCGCAGCTTCGAGCGCCGCGGCGGCCGCTTCCGCCACGATCCGAGGCTGTTATTTTTTCCGCTGCCGCCCTCAAGCGCTGCTCGCCACGCAGGGCCGGCCCAGAGCGAAACAGGATTCTGAATGTTCGGTTTTTTGCGCAGCTACTTCTCCAACGATCTGGCGATCGACCTCGGCACCGCAAACACCCTGATCTACATGCGCGGCAAAGGCATCGTGCTCGATGAGCCGTCCGTCGTGTCGATCCGCCAGGAAGGCGGCCCCAACGGCAAGAAGACGATCCAGGCGGTCGGCAAGGAAGCCAAGCAGATGCTCGGCAAGGTGCCCGGCAACATCGAGGCGATCCGCCCGATGAAGGACGGCGTGATCGCCGACTTCACCGTCACCGAGCAGATGATCAAGCAGTTCATCAAGACGGCCCACGAGTCGCGGATGTTCTCGCCGTCGCCGCGCATCATCATCTGCGTGCCGTGCGGCTCGACCCAGGTCGAGCGCCGCGCGATCAAGGAAGCCGCCCACGGCGCCGGCGCGTCGCAGGTCTACCTGATCGAGGAGCCGATGGCGGCCGCGATCGGCGCGGGCCTGCCGGTGTCGGAAGCAACCGGCTCGATGGTCGTCGACATCGGCGGCGGCACGACCGAAGTCGGCGTGATCTCGCTCGGCGGCATCGTGTACAAGGGCTCGGTGCGCGTCGGCGGCGACAAGTTCGACGAGGCGATCGTCAACTATATCCGCCGCAACTACGGGATGCTGATCGGCGAACAAACCGCCGAGGCGATCAAGAAGGAAATCGGCTCCGCGTTCCCGGGCTCCGAAGTCAAGGAAATGGAAGTGAAGGGCCGGAACCTGTCGGAAGGCATTCCGCGCAGCTTCACGATCTCCAGCAACGAAATCCTCGAAGCGCTGACCGATCCGCTGAACCAGATCGTGTCGTCGGTGAAGATCGCGCTCGAACAGACCCCGCCGGAACTCGGCGCGGACATCGCGGAACGCGGGATGATGCTGACGGGCGGCGGCGCGCTGCTGCGCGACCTCGACCGCCTGCTCGCGGAAGAAACCGGCCTGCCGGTGCTCGTCGCCGAAGATCCGCTCACCTGTGTGGTGCGAGGCTCGGGCATGGCACTCGAGCGCATGGACAAGCTGGGCAGCATCTTCTCGTACGAGTGATCGTCTAGGCAGTTCCCCGATATGGCGCACCTTCGGCGTGGCCGGCTCGCTCGCTCAGATCGAACCGCCGCGCCGTTTGCGCGTCTGAGCATCATTTAACCGATCACAGCGCCCGGCGCCGACCATGGAATACAGTCCGCCGCCCCTCTTCAAGCAAGGCCCTCCCGCGCTCGCGCGGCTCATCTTCTTCGTCGCCGTCGCGATCGCACTGCTCGTGTCGGACGCGCGCTTCAACACGCTCGAGATCGTCCGCGGGGTGCTCGGCACCGTGCTGTATCCGCTGCAGCGCGCGGCGCTCGTGCCGCGCGACCTGTTCATGGGCGCGGCCGACATCGCCGCGACCGGCGCGACGCTGCGCCACGAGAACGACCAGCTGCGCGCGCGCAACCTGCAACTGTCGACCCAGGCCAACCAGGCCGCCGTGCTCGTGCAGGAGAACGCGCACCTGCGCGCGGTGCTCGAACTGCGTCAGCACATCGCGACGCAGGCGACGCCCGTCGAGATCCAGTACGACACGAGCGACCCGTTCACGCAGAAGATCGTGATCGGACACGGTTCGCAACAAGGCATCCAGCACGGCGCGCCCGTCGTCAGCGAGGACGGCGTGGTCGGCCAGGTCACGCGTGTGTTCCCGCTGCAGGCCGAAGTCACGCTGATCACCGACCGCGATCTCGCGATTCCGGTCCAGGTGCTGCGCACCGGCCTGCGCAGCGTGATCTACGGCACGCCGAAGGGCGATTCGCTCGACCTGCGCTTCGTGCCGACGAGCGCCGACGTCGTCGCCGGCGACGAGCTCGTGACGAGCGGCCTCGACGGCGTCTATCCGCCGGGCCTGCCAGTCGCGAAGGTCGTGCGCGTCGACAAGCTCGCCGACACCGCGTTCGCGCGCGTGACCTGCGCGCCGGTCGCGGCCGTGCGCGGCGCGCGGCAGATGCTGGTGCTGCATTACCAGAACGACATTCCGCCGCGCCCGGTCGAGCCGGACCCGGCCGCAGACAAGAACGCGAAGGGCGGCAAGAAGGGCGCGAAGCCCGCCGCGAAAGCGGCGGACAAGGCCGCCGACGCAGCCGCTAAGCCGGCCGCTGCAAAACCTGACGCTGCGAAGCCTGACACTGCGAAGCCCGACGCAAAGCCTGACGCAAAGCCGGGCGCCAAGCCGGCGCCCGCTGCGAATCGCGCACCGGCCCAACCCGCCGCCGCACCCGCGAAGCCCGCGGCCGGGCAATCAGGAGCCCAGCGATGAACCGCCCGCAATACATCCTGCAGCCGGTCAATCCGTACTTCATCGTCTTCAGCCTCGCCGCCGCGTTCCTGCTGAACCTGATGCCGTGGGGCCGCCTGCCCGGCGTGCCCGACTTCGTCGCGCTCGTGCTGCTGTTCTGGAACATCCACCAGCCGCGCAAGGTCGGGATGGGCGTCGCGTTCGCGCTCGGCATCCTGATGGACGTGCACGACGCGGGCCTGCTCGGCGAGCATGCGCTCGCGTACACGCTGCTGTCGTATGGCGCAATCACGATCCACCGCCGCGTGCTGTGGATGCCGATCGGCGTGCAGGTGCTGTACGTGACGCCGCTCCTCGTCGTCGCGCAGCTCGTGCCGTTCGTGATCCGCCTGCTGATGGGCGCCGCGTTTCCCGGCTGGCGCTATCTGGTCGACGGCTTCGTCGAAGCCGCGCTGTGGCCCGTCGCGAGCCACCTGCTGCTGATGCCGCAACGCCGCCCGGTCGATCCGGACGACACGCGCCCCATCTGAGCCGCAGCCGCGCCGCCAGGACCTCGCCTTGAACCCCCGCCGCCCTTTCGTCAGCCGCGCCCGCCGCGTCCACCGCGTGCCGCGCCACGGGGCGGCGCCACGCCCGTCGCGCGCCCGTGCCCCGCACGGATCCGATCGACCGTAACCGCATGACCGAATTCAACGACACCCAACAGCAGCTCTCGAAGTTTCGCCTCCGCGTCGCGGCGGCGGGCGTGTTCGTGTTCGTCTGCTTCGGGCTGCTCGCGAGCCGCTTCTTCTACCTGCAGCTGTTTCAGCATGGCAAGTACGCGCTGCAGGCCGAGGAAAACCGTATCTCGGTCGCGCCGATCGTGCCGAACCGCGGCATTATCACCGACCGCAACGGCGTCGTGCTCGCGAAGAACTACTCCGCGTACACGCTCGAGATCACGCCGTCGAAGCTCGACGACACGCTCGACAACACGATCGACAAGCTGTCCGCGATCGTCCAGATCGACGCGCGCGACCGCCGCCGTTTCAAGAAGCTGCAGGAAGACTCGAAGAACTTCGAGAGCCTGCCGATCCGCACCCGCCTCACCGACGACGAAGTCGCGCGCTTCACCGCGCAGCGCTTCCGCTTCCCCGGAGTCGACGTGCGCGCGCGGCTGTTCCGCCAATATCCGCTCGGCACGACGGCCGCGCACGTGATCGGCTACATCGGCCGCATCTCGAAGCGCGACCAGGACAAGATCGACGCGATGAGCGACGACAACGACAGCGATCAGGAACATTACGATCCGCGCCGCGACGCGAACAACTACAAGGGCACCGACTACATCGGCAAGATCGGCGTCGAGCAGAGCTATGAAACCGAGCTGCACGGCCTGACCGGCTTCGAGGAAGTCGAGGTGACGGCGGGCGGCCGGCCGGTGCGCACGTTGTCGCGCACGCAGGCGACGCCCGGCAACAACCTCGTGCTGTCGCTCGACATCGGGCTGCAGCAGGTCGCCGAACAGGCGTTCGCCGGCAAGCGCGGCGCACTCGTCGCGATCGAGCCGAAGACGGGCGACGTGCTCGCGTTCGTGTCGTCGCCGAGCTTCGACCCGAACTCGTTCGTCGACGGCATCGACCAGCAGACCTGGGACGAGCTGAACAACTCGGCCGACAAGCCGCTCCTGAACCGCCCGCTGCACGGCACCTACCCGCCGGGCTCGACCTACAAGCCGTTCATGGCACTCGCGGGCCTGACGCTCGGCAAGCGCACGCCGGGCTGGGGCATCCAGGATCCCGGCTACTTCACGTTCGGCGGCCACACGTTCCGCAACGACGTGCGCTCGGGCCAGGGTTTCGTCGACATGAACAAGGCGATCATGGTGTCGAACGACACCTACTTCTACATGCTCGCGCGCGACCTCGGCGTGAACGCGATCGCAGGCTTCATGAAGCCGTTCGGCTTCGGCCAGATCACCGGCATCGACATCCAGGGCGAGGCGCGCGGGATCCTGCCGTCGCCGGACTGGAAGCGCAAGACCTTCAAGAAGGCCGCGCAGCAGAAGTGGTTCGACGGCGAGACGATCAGCCTCGGGATCGGCCAGGGCTACAACTCGTTCACGATCCTGCAGCTCGCGCACGCGACCGCGACGCTCGCGAACAACGGCGTCGTGATGAAGCCGCACCTCGTGAAGGAAGTCGAGGATCCGATCTCGCGCGGTCGCCACCTCACGGTACCGAAGGAAAGCGAAGTGATCCCGCTCAAGCAGTCGGACATCGACGTCGTGAAGCGCGGGATGGAAAACGTGATCGAGAACCCGTCCGGCACCGCGTACAAGGTGTTCCGCGGCACGCCGTACCTCGCCGCCGGCAAGACCGGCACCGCGCAGGTGTTCTCGCTGCAGGGCGGCAACTACAAGGGCCACCTGCTCGCCGAGCATCTGCGCGACCACGCGCTGTTCATCGCGTACGCGCCCGTCGACCAGCCGAAGATCGCGCTCGCGCTGATCGTCGAGAACGGCGGCTGGGGCGCGCAATCCGCAGGCCCGATCGCGCGCCGCGTGCTCGACTTCTACCTCGTCGAGCACCAGAACCCGCAAAACGAGGCAGCCGCCGTCGCGGCCGCCGCGTCGGCGACCGAGCCGATCAACTCGCCGGTGATCGGCGATGCGGCCAGGGCCATCACCGTCGCGGCCGGCTTCAAGGCGCTGCCGCAGCCGGTCG
>NZ_JAAGPL010000228.1:0-12738 GCF_017104785.1 Burkholderia sp. Ac-20353
CGACCGTCGAGGACTACGACGCGCTGTTGCCGTGGAAGATGCCCGCCGACCTGCGCTGAGTCGCCGCTGCCACACCTCGGAGTTCGACGCTACCACTCTGAGAGGCGTGAATTAATGACCGCGTACGTTCAAATATGCTAGGATTTTCTGAACCACTATGCCGTAGACAACTGAACTGACTGCGACAACGCGGACCACCACCGACGGGGAATGCCATGGCAGAGAGCAAATCAACCGGCGTCGCCGCCGAGTTGCCGAAAGCATGGTCGCATCTTGAATCAATGCTTGTTCCAGGGGAAGGCGTTCAGGCAAGCACGGTGCAGCGCCGTTTGTTTGCACTCACGCATCGTCGTTCTCTCGTGGCAGCAACGTCCGGCCGACTTATCGGGATGACGCGCGGTCTGATCGGAGGCTTCGCACCGGTTGATCTTCGCTGGCAGGACATCAAGACAGCGCATATTAAGGCGGGAATCTTCGGTAGCACGCTGACCGTTACCGCGCTGACTCAGCCTGACCTAGCAAGCGGTGGCGCGGTCCGTGGATTCGAGTTCTCGGGCTTACGGAAAAACGAGGCCCAAGCCATCTACCGCATCTGCCAAGCTCAGGAGCAGGCATGGCGTGAAAAGCGCCGGCAACGCGAACTTGAGGAACTGCGGGCAAAATCCGGAGGGTTTCAGGGAAGTTTTGGTGACCCTGCCGCTGCAAATAATGAAAGCCCGACGGAGCGACTGCAAAAGGCGAAGGCCATGCTTGAGCAAGGGCTCATCAGCGATTCAGAGTACGAGACCATCAAGGCCAAGGTCATCAGCCAGCTTTAATGCTGTGCGCCAATCCCGACCGTTTTGGGATGCTCGCCAAAATACCCGGGAATCCGTTGATTCAGCGAAGGAAGGCGTCCGGCCCCTGCGACCTCTCCGACGTTAGAGAAGAGTCATGTAGGCTGGCGGGGCTGTCCGACCTTCAGTCTCAGTCTATTCTCCACAAGTGCCCACATGCACTGCACACGCCATAGGGCTGCTGGCGGTCACGCCACCATGCCATGCCGTCTCGGAGCAATTCCGTGACTGCGCGAATGATGCCCGCTGACACAGTCGGAGCAATTACCCCGGCTACTGCTGGGCGAAAGGCCCGCGCCAAATCTGCCTTTTTATAGACCGAAGCCGAAAGTGCACCGCACTTGGTGCATTGGATGTACGCGATACAACTCCTAGTCGAAGATGCTTTGACGAAATCCGGTTACATGGTGGTTACACGAACTCCAGAAAGCAAAAAGCCCAGTCGCAATGACTGGGCTAAGTGCTTGAATTTGTTGGGGTGGCTGATGGGACTCGAACCCACGACGACAGGAATCACAATCCTGGACTCTACCAACTGAGCTACAGCCACCACTGTTACTGCGTCTTCTTCGCTGCGTTGCTTACTCATCAGCAGCGAAGAAATGAGATTATATGGGGTCTCTTTATTCTTGCCAAGCGTTTTTTTCAAAAATTTCTTCGGCAGCGAAAAGATGCTCGCGCGCCTCGTCGAACACGGCCAGATCGGCGCGTGCGAGCTTCTTGTTGTCGGACAGCACACGCCGCCAGCCGCGCGCCCCCGGTACGCCACGATACAACCCGAGCGCATGACGCACGATCGCACCGAGGTAGGTGCCGCGCTTGAGCTCCGCCGCGCAGTACTCGATCAACCGCGCTTCTGCTTCCTCGCGCGTTGGCGCCACATCACTCGCGCCATAGAACCGCGCGTCGACGCCCGCGAGCAGATAAGGATTGTGATACGCCTCGCGGCCGAGCATCACGCCATCGACATGCTCGAGATGCTGCGCGACCTCGTCGAGCGTCTTGATGCCGCCGTTGATGACGATCTCCAGCGACGGAAAATCGCGCTTCAGCTGATACGCATAGTCGTACTTGAGCGGCGGGATCTCGCGATTCTCCTTCGGCGACAGCCCCTTCAGGATCGCGTTGCGCGCGTGCACCACGAACACGTCACAGCCCGCTTCGGCCACCGTGCCGACGAAGTCCCGCACGAACGCGTAGTCCTCGACCGAGTCGACGCCGATCCGATGCTTGACGGTCACCGGCACCGACACCACGTCGCGCATCGCCTTCACGCAATCGGCGACGAGTTGCGGCTCGTTCATCAGGCACGCGCCGAACGCACCGCGCTGCACCCGCTCCGACGGACAGCCGCAGTTCAGGTTGATTTCGTCATAGCCCCATTGCTCGCCGAGCTTCGCCGCACGCGCGAGATCGTCCGGCTCGCTGCCGCCGAGTTGCAGCGCGACCGGCGATTCGTTCGGCGTGAATGCAAGATGCCGCTGCGCGTCGCCGAACAGCAGCGCGCCAGTCGTGATCATCTCCGTGTAAAGCCATGTATTGCGCGTGAGCGTGCGATGGAACGACCGGCAATGACGGTCGGTCCAGTCGAGCATGGGCGCCACGGACACGCGGCGAGGCGGAAGCGAAGACGAAACGGGCATGGAATTCGGGCAGCGAACGACGCAGAAACAACCCGCCATTCTACCGCAACAGGCGCCCTGCCTGCCCGTCGCTACGCGTCGGCACCGCCGGCCAGTTCCTCATCGACCGCGCGCCGCGCTGCGTCGAGCACGCGTTCGACTACGCGCCGCTCGGTCAGCAGCAACCCGTCGACCTTCACGAGCCGCCAGTCGATCCGCACCGCATCGCCTTGCAGCACGCGGTAATGGACATGTTCGCCGTCCCAGACCTGCTCGGTCTTCACTTCGATTTCGAAGCCGCGGTACGGCTCGCTGTAGTCGCCGAGATCGCTGCCCTTCAGTTCCATCGCGCGCTCCGTCGAAATGCGACGCCCGGCGCGCGTCGCCACACCGGCGTCGGGCGCTCAGTTGTATTCATCGGACAAAATGGCCTTGCCATCGGCGGTGAGATCGACCCGATCTTCGGCTGTCTGATAGATCAGCCCTTCGTTCAGCAACACGTAGACGATGTCGCCGAACGCCGCCGGCACCGGCCGGCTGTCGCCGAACTGGTCGATCCACTTCAGCGCTTCGATGGCTTCGGGAGAAAGGATGGGGGTCATGCGCTACCTCCGGCATCGGTGTCGTTCCATCCTAGCACTTCGTCCGTGTCGCGAATACCGTTGCCTGCCCGCAGCCCGTTACCCGCGAACGCCGGCTGCCATCCCCGCGCGACTGCCCACCCGGCGACCCTCCGGCCGGATCGACTCCGCTCAGAGCCGCGCGATCGACACCTCGGTCGACTTCACGAGCGCGACGACTTCGGCGCCCACCTTCAGTTCGAGTTCGTCGACCGAGCGGGTCGTGATGACCGACGTGACGATGCCGAACGGCGTTTCCACGTCGACCTCGGACACCACCGGCCCGCGGATGATTTCCTTCACCTTGCCCTTGAACTGGTTTCGCACGTTGATTGCAGTAATGCTCATCGGGTTGATCGCTCCGAAGAAAAAAGTCTCAAAGCGGGCGGCCTGCGCCGCCCGGCGGTTAAACGGACCAGCGAATCTGCGCAGCCGTGCCGGGTCCACCCGCGAGTACGCGCTGCAGCACCCGATCCTCGAGCGCCGCGAATGCTGCCGACGCGCGCGCGCGTGGCCGGTCGAGCGGCACCGCCTGGTCGAGCGCCACGCGCCCCTGGTCGATCAGCAGGATCCGGTCGCCGAGCGCGACGGCCTCCTGCACGTCATGCGTGACGAGCAGCGCAGTGAACCGGTGCTCGCGCCACAGCCGCTCGATCAGCGCGTGCATCTCGATCCGGGTCAGCGCGTCAAGCGCGCCGAGCGGCTCGTCGAGCAGCAGCAGTTGCGGCCGGTGCACGAGCGCCCGCGCGAGCGCAACCCGCTGGCGCTGGCCGCCCGACAGTTGCGCAGGCCAGTCGTCTGCCCGTTCTAGCAGCCCCACTTCGTCGAGCACCGCACGTGCGTCGTCGCGCGCGCCGCGTCCGAGACCGAGCAGCACGTTCTGCAGCACCGTCTTCCACGGCAGCAGGCGCGCGTCCTGGTACATGATCCGGGTGTCGAGCGCGCCGCCGCCTTCGCCGCGCGTGACGAGCGCGCCGGTGCTCGGCTGCTCGAGGCCCGCAACGAGCCGCAGCAGCGTCGACTTGCCGCAGCCGCTGCGGCCGACGATCGCGACGAAGCTGCCGCGCGCGATGTCGAGATTGACGTCGTCGAGCACGGTGCGCGCGCCGAAGCGCTTGGTGACGTGGCTCAGCGTGACCGCGTCGTCCGGCGCGGGGCTGTCTGCGCCAGCCTGATGGCGCCTCGCGAGCGGCACGATCGCCGCGCCGCCGTCGCGATCAACGATCGCGGCGTCGCGGGCGTTGCCGTCCACGATGCGCGCCTGCGTGAATTCCGCCTCGAGGTCCGCGGCGGCGAACGGCCCGTATGCGGCCGCCGAACTCGTCGCATTCATGCCTGTGCTCCAGGTTGATACGCGGGGTGCCAGCGCAGCGTCACGCGCTCGAGCCATTTCGCGAGCACGTCGGCGAGCTTGCCGAGCACCGCGTACAGCAGGATGCCGACCACCACCACGTCGGTTTGCAGGAATTCGCGCGCGTTCATCGTCATGTAGCCGATGCCCGACTGCGCGGAGATCGTTTCCGCGACGATCAGCATCACCCACATCAGCCCGAGCGCAAACCGCACGCCGACGAGGATCGACGGCAGCGCGCCGGGCAGGATCACGTCGCGATAAAGCGCGAAGCCGCGCACGCCGTAGCTCTTCGCCATCTCGACCAGGTTCGCGTCGACCGAGCGAATCCCGTGATACGTATTGATGTAGACGGGAAAGAACACGCCGAGCGCAACCAGGAACAGCTTCGCCTTCTCGTCGATGCCGAACCACAGGATCACGAGCGGGATCATCGCGAGCGCGGGAATGTTGCGGACCATCTGGATCGTCGAGTCGAGCGCGACCTCGGCGGCTTTCGACAGGCCGGTCGCCAGCCCGAGCGCGAGCCCGACGCCGCCGCCGAGTACAAAGCCGAACAGCGCGCGCCATGTGCTGACCTTCACGTTCGCCCACATCTCGCCGGACGCGACGAGCGACCACGCGGCTCGCACGACGGCGACCGGCTCCGGCAGCACGCGGGTCGACAGCCAGCCGGTGCGCGCACCGGCTTCCCAGACGATCAACAGCGCGAGCGGCACGAGCCACGGCGCCGCGGTACGCCACGCGCGGGCGCCCGCGCCGCCCGTCGCAGACGGTTTCGTTGACATCGCAAGCCTCCTGTCGCTCAGCTCTGGCTCGCCTTCGGCAGATAGCTGTTGCCGACGATCTCGCCGAACGGACCGGACAGCGGACCGGCCGCCTTCGCCGCGCCGCGTCCCTTGATCAGCGGGAACACGAGCTCGGCAAAGCGGTACGACTCCTCGAGGTGCGGATAGCCGGACAGGATGAACGTTTCGATGCCGAGCTCGGCGTATTCGCGCATCCGCGCCGCGACCTGCTCAGGATTGCCGACGAGCGCGGTGCCGGCGCCGCCGCGCACCAGACCGACGCCGGCCCACAGGTTCGGATACACCTCGAGCGTCTCGCGGCCGCCGCGCTTGCCGCCGTGCAGTGCGGCCATCCGGCGTTGCCCCTCCGAATCCATGTTCGCGAACGCCTGCTGCGCGCGCGCGATCGTCGCGTCGTCGAGCCGGCTGATCAGGCGCTCGGCATCGCGCCACGCTTCGTCCTCGGTCTCGCGCACGATCACGTGCAGACGGATGCCGAAGCGGATCTCGCGGCCGCGCGCCGCCGCATGCGCGCGCACGTCGGCGATCTTCTTCGCGACGGCCTCGGGCGGCTCGCCCCAGGTCAGGTAGGTGTCGATGTGATCGGCAGCGATCGCATGCGCGGCCGGCGACGAGCCGCCGAACCACAGCGGCGGATGCGGACGCTGCACCGGCGGATAAAGCGCCTTGCCGCCCTTCGACTGCAGATGCTTGCCGATATAGTCGAACCCGCCGTTGTCGTGCGACGCGGACAGCAGCCCGCGCCAGATATGGAGAAAGTCGTCGGTGATCTCGTAGCGCGTATCGTGATCGGCAAACAGGCCGTCGCCTTCGAGTTCGGCGGCATCGCCGCCCGTCACGACGTTGATCAGCAAGCGCCCGCCGGACAGCCGGTCGAACGTCGCGGCCATGCGCGCCGCGAGCCCCGGCGACGCGATGCCGGGCCGCACCGCGACGAGGAACTTCAGGCGCTGCGTCGCAGGAATCAGGCTCGACGCGACGACCCACGCATCCTCGCAGGAACGGCCGGTCGGCAGCAGCACGCCCTCGTAGCCGAGCGTGTCGGCCGCGATCGCGATCTGCTTGAAATAGTCGTAATCCGCGGCGCGCGCGCCTTCTGCGGTGCCGAGATAGCGGCTGTCGCCGTGCGTGGGAATAAACCAGAACACATTCATCTGCTGCTCCTGCGTGACTGTCCTTGCCAGAATTGGGATAAAACGCGGCCCTGCTCGCGCCGCGGGCGCGCGGCGCATGCATCGTGTGGGTTCGAATCGGGATGTGCTGCTGGTTGGCCGCGCGGTGAGCGAATACGCGAAAAGCGCGGCTGTTTCCGGGAAATCAGTCTAGGGACGGGGGGGGGGCTTTGGAACGATTTTTTTGAGCTTAGGTTTTCCGCTTTCGTGATTAGCACGACGCTGGAGCGAATATCAGGTCGAGCGCCCCCTATAATGGCGCACCATTCCGAACAATTCCGCGCGGACGGCCCCGGCCACGCGCGCTTGCGGTGCACTCATCGATGCAGAAAGTCATCCTGCCGTTCCTGTCCGGCTTCCTGGCCGCCCTTTTCTTTCGCGAAGCGACGCTCGCACTGCTGCATACCGCCGACCTGATCGCCACGGCCGGCTTCTCGACCACGCCGTTCGCGCCGCTCGGCATTCCTGAATTTGTCGCGAACGCGCTGTTCAGTGCATGCTGCGCGATTCCGATGGCGTGGCTGCTGCGCGTGTCGCCGGAACGCGAAGCGCCGTGGATCGGCGCGCTGGTGTTTGGCGGGGTGGCCCTGACCGCCGCGCGCGTGTTTGCAATCGACCCGCTGCGCGGCATCTGGCCGTCGGGCAACATGCTGCCGGTGCTCGCGGTCGGCTTCGCGGCGAACGCGATGTGGGGCTGGGGCGCGCTCGTGTTCTTGCGCGCGTTCATGTCCGACGACGCGGGCGAAGACTGACCGGCGCGCTTGCGCCGAACACCGGCCCCGCACGCGTCAGTCCTTCAGATTCCTTAGCGGATGCGTATCGGGCGTCCACGGGCTGTCGAACATCGCCAGCACGTCCGCACGACCGACGTCGTCGATCGACTTGAAGCGCCAGACCGGCTGCTGGTCCTTGTCAATGATCAGCGCACGCACGCCTTCGATCACGTCGCCGTGCGCAAACGTCGAACGCGTCAGGTCGAGATCGCGCCGCAGGCAGTCGGCCATCGACGCGCCGCGCGCGCGCTCGACGAGTTCGAGCGACACCGCCATCGACAGCGGCGACAACTGGCTGCGCATCGCATGCGTCGCCTTCTCGACCCACGCGTCAACGGCCGCGCAATCCTGTTCCGCGTCGAGCGACGCGAGTATCGCGACGAGATCGGGCTGCGCGAAATGCCGGTCGATGCCGGCGCGTGCGGTGGCGAGCGCCGACGTATCGACGGTCGGCACGACCTTGTGCGCGGCGGCTGCCGCGGCGACGCACTCGACCGCTTGCTCACCGCTGTCGAAGCGCTCGTGACGCAGCGCGTCGAGCAGCGCCGGCAGCGCGGCGTCTGGCACATAGACGTCGGCGAGCTGCGCGTACAGCGCCCCCGCGGCGTCGAGCGTCGCGCCGGTCACCGCGAGATAGCGGCCGATCGCACCGGGCGTGCGCGCAAGGAACCAGCTCATCCCGACGTCGGGGAACAGGCCGATGCGCGTCTCCGGCATCGCCATCTTCGTCGAATCGGTGACGACCCGCAGCCCGCCCGTATGCCGTGCCGCCTGCGAGATGCCCATGCCCCCGCCCATCACGACACCGTGCATCAGCGCGATGTAGGGCTTCGGATAGGCGAAGATCGCATGGTTCAGCGTGTATTCCTCGATGAAGAACGTGTCGACCGCGTCGCGGTCGCCGCGCTGCCACGCTTCGTGAAAATAGCGCACGTCGCCGCCCGCGCAGAACGCACGCGGGTGCGGGCTGTATACGACGACCGCGACGACTTCGGGATCGTCGCGCCAGGCGTCGAGCGCCGCGTGCATCGTGCGGATCATCTCGACCGACAGCGCATTGAGCGCCTTCGGCCGGTTCAGTTCGAGAAAGCCGATGCGGTTCGCGACGAACGCGCGCACATCAGCCTGGGTGGAATCGACGGCGGTGGATTCGGTCATGGGAGCCATCCGGCGGGTGGCGGACGCACGGTCAGTGCGCCTGCATCTTCGAGAACAGGTTCAGGACGACGACGCCCGCGATGATCAGCGACAGGCCGATCACCGCCGGCAGGTCCGGCACCTGACGGTACAGCAGCATCGCGACGAGCGTGATCAGCACGATGCCGGCGCCCGACCAGACCGCATAGATGATGCCGACCGGCATCGTCTTCAGCGTCAGCGACAGGCAATAGAACGCGGTGGCGTAGCCCGCCACGACGAGCAGCGACGGCCACAGGCGCGTGAAGCCGTCCGCCGCGCGCAGCGCGGACGTGCCGATCACCTCCGCGACGATCGCGATCGCGAGCCATGCATAACCTGGAATCTGCATCGCTCAGCTCCTTGCAAGCGCCAGCGCCGCATAGTCGAGGCCGAGCTCCGCGCACAGCACCTCGACGACGAATTCGTGATCCGCGCGTTGCGGCAGCCCGGAAACCGTCACCGTGCCGATCACGCCGGCACCCGCGACCGTCAGCGGAAACGCGCCGCCGTGCGGCGAATATTCGGCCGGCAGCAGCCCGTGCTTGTCCGCAAGCGTCGCGCCGGCCTGCTGCATCCGCAGTCCGATCGCATACGAGCTGCGACGGAAATGCGCGACGACATTGCGCTTGCGGCGCACCCAGGCCGCGTTGTCCGGCGTCGCGCCGTTCAGCGCCGCGAAGAACAGCGTCTGGCCGAAGGTGCCGATGTCGATCGCCACCGCATGGCCGCGCGAAGCGGCGAGTGCATACAGCCGGTTGCCGAGCGTCCAGGCGCGGCCGGCATCGAATTGGGGAAAGACGAGCGCCTGTTCCTGCGCGCCGATCGATTGCAGATCGAGAGCGATATCCATGAATCCGTCAGTGCGAAAAGTGGACGCAGCCGCTGTCGCTGCGATCGCGCGCAGCCGTGCTGCATGAATGACGACACAAACCGCTCGATTCTAGCGCACCGGCCCCACAAGCCTATTGTCAGAAAGTGCTTGCACGCGTTCGGGTATGTCCTTATAATTCAATTCTTCGACGGACGCGGGGTGGAGCAGTCTGGCAGCTCGTCGGGCTCATAACCCGAAGGTCGTAGGTTCAAATCCTACCCCCGCAACCAAGCGTCCCGATTCATGCAGGAAGCCCGGCCAAAGTGCCGGGCTTTTTGTTTTTTCACGCACGCTTTCACGCACGACTTCGTCGTCGCTCTTCTCCTTTCCGCCGCGCACACATGCACCGCCGCATCGCGACGCCGCCGTTCAAGAATGCGCGTCGCGGGTGATACACTCGCATCACCTCGTCCCTTCCATTCGACATGAAATTCTGCTCCGTCTGCGGTCACGAAGTCATTGCGCGCATCCCGCCGGGCGACAACCGCGAGCGCTTCGTCTGCGATCACTGCGGCACGATCCATTACCAGAACCCGCGTAACGTCGTCGGCACGGTCCCCGTGTGGGGCGAGCAGGTGCTGCTGTGCCGCCGCGCGATCGAGCCGCGCTACGGTTTCTGGACCCTGCCGGCGGGCTTCATGGAGATGGGCGAGACGACGGCCGAGGCCGCCGCGCGCGAGACGCTCGAAGAGGCCGGTGCGCGCGTCGAGGTGCAGAGCCTGTTCACGCTGCTCAACGTGCCGCACGTGCACCAGGTACATCTGTTCTACCTGGCACGGCTCACCGACCCCGCGTTCGAGGCCGGCGAGGAAAGCCTCGAGGTCAAGCTCTTCGACGAGTCCGACATCCCGTGGGACGAGATCGCGTTCCCGACCGTCAGCCAGACCCTGCGATTCTTCTTTGCCGATCGTGCCGCCGGCGACTATGGTGTGCACACCGGCGACATCTTCCGCTCACTGCGCAACGGCTGAACCGCGGCCCATGGTCCCCTGGCTCGGTCCGGACGATCCGTTCCCGCCCGTCGAGCGCGCGCTCGGCCCGGCGACCGGCGCGCCCGGCCTGCTGGCCGCCAGCGCGGACCTGCTGCCGTCACGCCTCATCGACGCGTACCAGCGCGGCATCTTCCCGTGGTATTCGGACGGCCAACCCGTGCTGTGGTGGAGCCCCGACCCGCGGATGATCCTCGTGCCGGCCGAATTCAAGGTATCGCCATCGCTGAAGAAGACGCTGCGGCGCGTGCTGCGCGAGCCCGCGTGGGAAGTGCGCGTCGATCACGACTTCGCGGGCGTGATGCGCGCGTGCGCACAGGCGCCGCGCCGTGGGCAGCGCGGCACGTGGATCACCGCGGAGATCATCGACGCATACACGTCGCTCTTCCGCTCGGGCAATGCGCACAGCATCGAGACCTGGCGCGACGGACGGCGCATCGGCGGGCTTTACGGCGTCGCATTCGGACGGATGTTCTTCGGCGAATCGATGTATGCGGACGAGACCGATGCGTCGAAGATCGCGCTGGCCGCGCTCGTCGCCCACCTTCGCGACTGCGGACTGGAGATGATCGATTGCCAGCAGAACACGTCGCATCTGGCATCGCTCGGCGGCCGCGAGATCGCACGCAAGGCCTTCGTCGCTCACGTGCGCCGCGCGATCGCTGAACCGCCGATTCCGTGGCGGTTCGACAAGCGCGTGCTCGCCGCGCTGGCGGGCCGCAGCGAACCGGCGGCCCCGGCCGACGACGGGCGCTAGCGCCACAGCTCATCAACCTCCCGCGGTGCCAGTGGATGCGCTCTTGTGGATGACTTCGACACGGCACTCGCCTGGCCACGCGACGCACACCTTGAAGTCGATGAATCCGAACGTGTGCAGCAGCATCAGCAGGACAGCAATGCCGCCGATCAGCGAAACCGTGGTGCTCGCGGTTTTCACGCTTGCCCGCCACGTGCGAGGATTGCCCCCTTGCGCTGAAACGCCAGGTCGCCGTCCAGCCACGTGCAGCGGTCGAACGACATGAACATCCCCAGAACTGCCCGCACCACGCCGCGCCTATCCACGAACTCGCGTTCCGTCGTTCGGCTGGCGATATGAACGCGCGTGCCGTCATCGTCGACGAACGCCCAAATGTATTCCCACGTCGGCATGGCTGCATGCGAAACACTGTATGAATGTACAGCATATCACGACAGCGGCCTGATCGATCCCCTTTGGCGCGGCGGTGGCGCGCGTCGAATGCAAAAATCGTTGCCGAGGCCCCGAAATCGATCGCCGAAATCGATCGTCAGATCCGGACGGCAATCCGCTCAATCCCGTTCCGTCGCCACTCCGCAGGAACGTGTCCCGTTTATTCTTGGCTGGTCGCGCCCGTTCGTTAAGCCTATTGTTGAGGCTAGACATGATGCATTTAGCCCCGTTTTCATGTTAATTTTCCTGTAGCCAGTTGCGTTGCCGTCCGGCGGAGGCGTGCCGGAAGTTGAAACGCACGATATTGATTTATAACGGTTTTTGCGGGAAGTCGATGTTGAGCTGCCTGCAGAACACGTCGCATCTAGCGTCGCTCGGCGGGCGCGGGCGCTAGCGCGGCACTCCATCCCTGCATCGAGAGCTGCCCATGACTCACCCGACTGAGCTGCCGCTTTCACCGCTTTCGGCGCTGCAATTCTATGCAACGGCGCCCTACCCGTGCAGCTATCTGGACGGCCGCGTCGCGCGCTCGCAGGTCGCGACGCCGAGCCACCTGATCAACTCCGACATCTACACGGAACTCGTCAAGGCAGGCTTCCGCCGCTCCGGCGTGTTCACCTACCGGCCGTACTGCGACGGCTGCCGTGCGTGCGTGCCGGTGCGCGTGCCGGTCGCGGCATTCGAGCCGAACCGCACGCAGCGGCGCATGTGGAAACGGCACCGCGCGCTCGTCGCGACGGTGTCGCCGCTGCATTACGACGAAGAGCACTACGCGCTCTATATGCGCTACCAGTCCGCCCGCCACGCGGGCGGCGGGATGGACCGCGACAGCCGCGACCAGTACGAGCAGTTCCTGCTGCAGAGCCGGATCAATTCGCGTCTCGTCGAATTCCGCGACCTCGACGCGCCGGGCGGCGAGCGCGGCAAGCTGCGCATGATCAGCATGATCGACATCCTCGGCGACGGGCTGTCGTCCGTCTACACGTTCTTCGAGCCGGACGATCCGCACACGAGCTACGGCACCTACAACATTCTCTGGCAGATCGAGCAGGCAAGAAGCCTCGGCCTGCCGTACGTGTATCTCGGCTACTGGATTCGCGAGAGCCCGAAGATGGCGTACAAGGCGAACTTCCATCCGCTCGAAGGGCTGATCGACGGCCGCTGGAAGGTGCTCGATCCGGAACGCGTCGACCTGCCTCCCGTCGATGCGGCGCTCGCACGCGCGCCGCTGCCCGGCGGCCATTCCGGCGCATCCTGACGCCCGCCGCCACCCGGCATCACACGCACACGCGCCGGCCCGGCCACGCCCCCTGCCTGCCCGGTCTGC
>NZ_JAAGPL010000229.1:0-12454 GCF_017104785.1 Burkholderia sp. Ac-20353
TGCCGGGCTGGCGGGCGTGCTGCGCCACGGATGCCACCACAGCAGGCCGCCAATCACGACGAGCGCGAGCGCGCCGGCCATCAGCTTGCGGCGCGGGCGCCGCGCGGCGGTGGAGGCGGGCGCAGGTTCGCGCGCGGGAGGCGTGGGCTTTTGTTGATTGTCCATCGGTTCTGTCTTGATGACGACGCGGCGCGCTGCAAAGCGGGTCGCGCGTGGGCATGCATGCGGCATCAGGCGGGCCGGCCCGGCCCCCGATCCGCGCGGGAAAAGAGCGTGCGCACCGCGGATGCGGCGCGGCGATGGGCATGATGCTACGTCCCGTCCCCGATAGAGTCCAGTGCTCTATCTTTCAACGGGTTACGGTCGTTACAGAACGCGACAGCAGGATGACAAAACGGTCAGGCGGCGCGGCGGCGCGCGGGCGCGCCGCCGATTTCCCGGGTAATCTTCGCGATGCACTCGTGCAGTGCCGGCACGACGTGTTCAGCGAGCCATTCGGGCGGGCACTGGTGCGATGCGCCGCCACAGTTGACCGAGTAGCGCTGGCCCGACGGTCCGACGAAGCCTGCGGCGACCGCATTCAGGCCTTCGCGCCATTCGCCGATCGCGATCGAGTGGCCCAGGCGGGTCGCGTCGTCGAGCGCCGGGTTGAGGCGTGCGTACACGTGCGGCCAGTCGTCGCCGGCCGCGGCCCGCAGCGCGTCGATCAGCGCGCGGCGCTCGTCGTCCTCGAGCGCGGCGAGATACGCGCGGCCCACCGCGGTGCGCGCGATGTCCATCCGCGAGCCGATCTCGAGCCGCGTGACGAGCACCGCCGAGCGCGGCCGGATCACGTCGATCGCGACCATGTCGAGCCGGTCGCGCACCGCGAGGTGCACGGACAGCGACGTGCGTTCGGCCAGCTCGATCATGAACGGCCGCGAACGCGCGCGGATGTCGAAGTTGCGCAGGAAGCCGTGGCTCAGCTCGAGCACCGACGCGGTCAGCACGAAGCGTTCGCTGTCCGGCAACTGGAACAGGAAGCCGGCGCTGACGAGCGTCGCGGTGATCCGCGACACGGTCGGCTTCGGGATGCCGGTCAGTTCGGTCAGCTCGCGGTTGCTGACCGGCGCGTCGGCGGCGGCGATGCGGCGCAGCACGGCAAGGCCGCGCGCAAGCGCGGTAATCTCGTCGGGCGACGACTCGCGTTCGCGGGAAGCAGGAGGAGGCACGGGTATCGACACGGGAGGTTCTCTCAATTTCCGAAACTGTATTTCAATTTTCTTGCTATCGTACGATGATTGTCAAAAAATGCATGTTCTGCGGGTGAACCGGTCATCCGATGGGATTTTGCGGGTTCACCCTTGGTTTATTAGGAAAACGCCGAAGCTTTCACTGCCGTAAACTGCATTGATTGGTGCAAATACCGCTTGACTTGCCAGTCGGAAACGTCAAGAATGGCTCACGTTTTCGAAACATCGTTTCGGAGTTTAATCGACAACGGTGTTTCGCGCAGTCTCTCAGGTTCTAGCACGGCCCTCGGAATGGCTAGAACTTTTTTAGCGCCACGGTCTCCGTGGCGCTTTTTTTTGCCCGTCCGCCGCGACACGTCAGGCTCGCATTATCTCCCTTCCTCGAAATTCGCCCGCGCAACCGCCCGGTGCGTGCTTTCTCACGCGCAAAAAAAAAGCGCGATGCCCGTAAAGGCATCGCGCGAAAGACGGCGTGGAGCCGACGAATGAAACGTGACGAATGAAACGTGACGAATCTGATGAAGCGGGAGTTCGTCGCCGGCGGGAGCGAAAATCCCGCCGCTGCGATCAGGCCTTCGCGAGCTTGATGCTCGTCGGTTCGGCCGTCAGGTAGCCGACACTCGCGCCGAACCGGTCCTTGAAGTTTGCGCGCACGAGCGGGTCGAGCGTCGGCTTGACCTTGTCGTGCAGCGGCGATTCCCAATCGCCCGCGTGCTGGAAATTGCTCATGATGTAGGTCCAGCCGTTGATCTCGTCGACCGCGTGCAGGCCCGTCGATTCGGCGCCGGCCGGACAGGACAGCACGCGCGTGAGCGTTTTCGCGTCGACGTTGTACGCCCACAGGAAGTTGTTCACGTGCATGCCCGAATCTTCGCCGATGAACAGCGTGCGCAGCTTTTCGGAGAACTTCAGGTTGTCGGGGTTCGCGACCTTGTCGGGGTTCGCGAGGTTGCCGAGCGCGTCGGCGGCGGCGAGGTCCTCGCCGACCAGCGCGGCCGGTGCGCTCATGTCGACCGGCACCCACTCGCTGTCGATCGCGGTGCCCGACGTGTCGCGCTGGCCGCCCTTCAGGTTCAGCGCGTAGGTCGCGCCCGCGGCGATCTTCTTGTCGAGCGCGACGTCGCGCGACACCGCGTTACCCTTGACCATCGACGTCTCGATCCGCGACATCGCGGTGTAGACGATCTTGTCCTTCGCGTTCACCGTCGTGCCTTCGAGCTTCGTGAACGCCATGCTGCCGCCGATCAGCGCCGCGTAGCGGTGCGTCTCGAGGAACGCGGCGGCCTTTTCCATGCCCGGCTTCACGCGGATCCAGTTGAACTTGCCACCGAAATGGATTTTCGTGTAGCTCGCGTCGGCCGGATCGGTCGTCGCGACGTCCATGATGTCCGACGCCTTCAGCGTGTTCGCGAACGCCTCGATTTCGGCGCTCGTCGCGTGGCCGATCTTGAGCCACGTGAGCGTCGCGGAGCCCGCGCCCGCCGACGACGTCTGCGTCCACTTCGCGACGTACAGCGTGCCCGCCGACAGGTCGGCCGCCTTGTCCGCGACGAACATGAAGAGGCCGCCGTTGGTCGCGTCGTCGCCCATCATCACGGTGCGCTGGTCCGGCATCACCTGGATCAGCTCGTGCGAGATGCGGCCGAGGCAGTAGTGCTTCTTCACGGTGCCCGTGCCGTCCGGATTGACGGTGATCTCCGGCAGGTGGCCGTAGTGATACGGATTGGCCTTCGTTGCGTCGCCGAACGTGTTCTTGCTGAAGGCCTTGAATTGCGCGTCGGTCGCGGCCTTGGTCGCGTCCGGCTCGTATTCCTCGCTCGACAGGTGCGTGCCCCACGGCGACAGGCTTGCGCCGCAGGTGATCCACAGCCCGTGCGCCTTCGACGTGTCGACGTTGTGGTACTTGACGAGCTTGAGCGCGCCGGTCGCCGGATCCTGGTCGAGCGTCAGCACCGCGATCGGCGACGGCAACTGGCCGTACTGCGACACGCTCGCCTGGTCGCGCGTCGTGTACTCGAACTGCACGACCGCGAACACCGTGTTGCCCTTCACGCCGGGCACGCTCGCATTCTTCAGCGTCAGCAGCGAGCTGCCGTCCGGGCAGTCCGAATAGAACTGGCGCTCCTTGCCCGCGACCGAACGGTCGATGATCGGCTGGTTGTTGATGTCGTAGTAGCCGCCCGCGAGAATCGTGCCGCCCTTGCCGTCCGGCACCATGTCGCCCGTCACGAAGAACGGCTTGTACGCGAGCTTGAAGTTGCGCGACGTGCCGTCGGAGAAGGACACCGACAGCGTCGAGCCGACCGTCGTCGACGCCATTGCCGTCGCGTTGTCGAGCGTCGGCGCGGCCATCGCCGAGAACGTCGCCGCGGTGAATGCGGCGGCGGGGGTGGCGGGCGTCGCGGCCGGGCTGTCGTCGCCGCCGCAACCCGTCAGCAGGGCAGGCAGCGCGAGACCGGAAAGGGGAAGCATCGGTGCGCCGGCGAGGAACTTCAGGGCCTGTCGACGGGAAGCATTGGGCAACGCGGGCATGTGGTGTCCAGTTTCGATTGTTGGAAGAATCGCCGCCGCGCGTTTGCAAACAGCAAGCAACGCGAAGGCGATTTGAAAACTGGACGGAAGTTTAGAGACGCTAGATGAAAGTTTTTTGAATTGAAATTGTATGGTTTCGTCGAGCGTCGCACGCCGGACGCCCGGCGCCGGTTCAGCGCTCAGTCTCGTTCAGGCGTCGCCGAGATCCGGTGGATCGACAGGTCGGCGCCGTCGAATTCCGCCTCGCGGTCGAGGCGCAGGCCGACGGTCGCTTTCAGCGCGCCGTAGACGAGCGTGCCGCCGGCCAGCGCGATCGCGATGCCGCCGAGCGTGCCGAGCAACTGCGACACGAACGACACGCCGCCGAGGCCGCCGAGCGCCGGCAGCCCGAACACGCCGGCCGCGATGCCGCCGAGCGCGCCGCACATCCCGTGCAGCGGCCACACGCCGAGCACGTCGTCGATGCGCCACTTGTTCTGCACGCAGGTGAACATCGCGACGAACAGCGCGCCGGCCGCGGCGCCGGTCGCGAGCGCGCCGATCGGGTGCATCACGTCGGACCCCGCGCACACCGCGACGAGCCCCGCGAGCGGGCCGTTGTACGTGAAGCCCGGATCGTTGCGGCCTGCAAGCCACGCGGCGAGCGTGCCGCCCACCATCGCCATCAGCGAGTTCACCGCGACGAGGCCGCTCACCTTGTCGAGGGTCTGCGCGCTCATCACGTTGAAGCCGAACCAGCCGACCGCGAGTACCCACGCGCCGAGCGCGAGGAACGGGATGTTCGACGGCGGGTGCGCGGCGATCCGCCCGTCGTTGCCGTAGCGACCGTGGCGCGCGCCGAGCAGCAGCACCGCCGGCAGCGCGACCCAGCCGCCGAACGCATGCACGACGACCGAGCCCGCGAAATCGTGGAACGGTGCGCCGAACGCGTGCGTGAGCCACGCCTGGACGCCGAAGCGTTCGTTCCATGCGATCCCTTCGAAGAACGGATAGATGAAGCCGACGATGATCAGCGTCGCGACGAGCTGCGGATTGAATTTCGCGCGCTCGGCGATCCCGCCGGAGATGATCGCGGGAATCGCGGCGGCGAAGGTCAGCAGGAAGAAGAAGCGCACGAGCGCGTAGCCGCTGTGCTGCGACAGCGTGCCGATGTCGTCGAAGAACTCGACACCGTACGCGATCGTGTAGCCGATGAAGAAGTACGCGATGGTCGATACCGAGAAATCGACGAGGATCTTCACGAGCGCGTTGACTTGGTTCTTCTTGCGCACCGTGCCGAGTTCGAGAAACGCGAAGCCCGCGTGCATCGCGAGCACCATGACCGCGCCGATCAACAGGAACAGTGTATCGACGCCGGATTTCAGACCATCCATTCCGAAGCTTCCTTGCTCAAAAAATGGGCGAGGAACGCAATATTCGAGCCAACCTGGTGAACGGATGCGTGGAAGTGGTGCGGGGGCGCGATCCCGTGCGGCTTTCCGGGGAATCGCACCGTTGCATCGCTGCGCGACCGTGGGGCAGTGTCGATCGAGGTCGCACGTGTGTGGTGCGGCGCGTGCTGATCTGGTGCGTGCCGGGCGCGAAATGGTGCAGCGTGGTGCGGTGTGGTGCAGTGTGGCGAGGGGTGATGCGTCGGCGCGCACCGGGCTCGCGCGTCAGTGGTGCGTGAACAGCGAGCGCGTGCGGCGCAGCCGCAGCGCGAGCACGGTCCAGTAAGTGGAGACCGACGCGAGTCCGAGCGCGGCGAGCGCGAATGCGGCGAAGCCGGCCGGCGACGCGTCGGCGCCGGCCACGCCGAGAATGCCATGCGCGACGATCAGCGCGGCTGTCCAGAAGCCGAGGATCGCCTGCGTGATCAGGCGCGCGGAATCGATGCGGCGCCCGCGGCCGATTTCCGGCGCATGGCGGCTGCGCGGCGCGCGCAGGCACAGAAACAGTGCGGCGGCCGTCAGGGCGGCGAGGACGATGAGCCAGTCGACGAGGAAATGCATGGGCATCGGGAGCGCGGCGATGTGAGTTGAGGCTGCATCACTTTAGTGCCACCGTCCGCGCGTTTGAATCAGACGAGTTCGAAATTGAAAGCTGTTTTTAACCTGCGGCCGCGAAATGCGGCGCGCACAGGCGGTATCATCGACGTCGGTCCAATCGTGAAGGCCGTGCGACGCGCGGCCGGAGAATGCTGATGAACATGAAGTCTTGGCGGGTGCGCAGCGCGCCCGTTCTGATCGCTGCCGCGTGCGCGGTGGCGTTGCTCGCAGGATGCGAGAAATCCGGTGCGCCGTCCGCGCCGCCGCCCGATACGGCCGCGAGCGCGGCCGCCGACGTCGCGAAGCACGCGAACCAGGCGATCGACCAGGTCGCGAACGCGGTGAACCAGCAGCTTGGCGCCGCGAAGGCCGGGATCGCGTCGGCGGCGTCGGCCGTGCCGCCGCTGTCGGCCAGCGGCATCGCGGCCGCCGCGCAGGCGCAATTGAACGCGGCGGCTTCCGCCGTCGTAGGCCAGGCCGCGTCCGAAGCCGGTGCGAAGATCGCGGAAGCGGGGCGCAAGCTCCAGCAATGGAACCAGCAGGGCGCTTCCGGAGCAAAGTCCGCCAGCGGACAGTGACGCGCCGGTTGCGTGATCGACTAAATGTAACTATCATAGTTGCACATTGTCGCCGGAAGCCGGTACGGGCCGGCGTCGCCGAGTGAGTCAGGAATGAATACCAGCAGCCGGTTCGCGTTTGCCGTCCACGTGCTTGCCTTGCTGTCGATGCAGGAAGGCGTGCCGCTGTCGTCCGACGTGATCGCAGGCAGCGTCAACACGAACCCGGCGCTGATCCGCCGGCTGCTGTCGATGTTGGCGGCCGCGGGGCTGACTACGTCGCAGCTCGGTGCGGGCGGCGGCGCGCTGCTCGCGCGCGAGCCCGGTGACGTCACGTTGCTCGACGTGTACCGGGCGGTCGACGACGCGCAGCTGTTTGCGCTGCACCGCGAGGCGCCGAATCCCGCGTGTCTCGTGGGGCGGCACATCCAGGGCGTGCTGACCGACTATATCGGCGACGCGCAGCGCGCGATGGAAGCGTCGCTCGCGACCCGTACGCTGGCCGACGTGACGGCTGACGTGCTGAATTCCGAGCAGCGTCGGCAGCAGCACGCCGGCGCCGGCGGATGAATGCCGGCAGGCGGTGAAGTAAGCCGGCTCGGGTCCGGCACGACGGGGTTGACCACCCCATTTTTTTCGCTCTTATATGTAATTACGTAAGTTACATATCTTTCTTTTTTTCTTCCTTTCTGGAGAAACGACATGACGCAACGTCCTTTGAACATCGCACTGTTTGGCGCCACCGGCATGATCGGCTCGCGCATCGCGGCGGAAGCCGCGCGACGCGGCCATCGCGTGACCGCGCTGTCGCGCACGCCCGGTGCGACTGCCGACGGCGTCACCGCGAAAGCGGCCGACCTGTTCGATCCGGCCAGCATCGCGGCCGCGCTGCCGGGGCACGATGTTGTCGCGAGCGCCTACGGCCCGAAGCTCGACGACACGGCGAAGGTCGTCGCAGCCGCGCGGGCGCTCGTCGCCGGCACGCGCGAGGCAGGCCTGAAGCGGCTCGTCCTGGTGGGCGGCGCGGGCTCGCTCGAAGTCGCGCCGGGCAAGCAGCTCGTCGATGCCGACGGGTTTCCGGATGCGTACAAGGCGGTCGCGCTGGCGCACCGTGATGCGCTCGACTACCTGCGTACGGTCGGCGACCTCGACTGGACGTTCTTTGCGCCGGCCGCAGTGATCGCGCCGGGCGAGCGCACGGTCACGTTCCGCACCGGTGTCGACAAGCTGATCGTCGATGCGAACGGCGACAGCAAGATCTCGGCGGAAGACTACGCGGTCGCGTTCGTCGACGCGCTCGAGCAGGGCAGCTTCGTGCGCGAGATCGCGACCGTCGCGTACTGAGCGCGGGGGGGCGCGTAGTCGGCGAGACGGCGGTCGGCGGGCGGCGACGCCAGGCCGCCGGCGACCCGCTTTGGCGGGGGCACAGCAACTTGCGGCTACACTAGGCGATCCGTGCTTCCCCAGACAGGATCGCATTTTGCTTTCGGATTCCTTGCATTTTCCGGGATGGGCGCTAACGGCCTGTTGTCTCGTGTTGCTGGCCTTGCTCGCCGTCGCGCGCGGGTGGGTCAGGCCCCGTATCGTGCTGTGCGCGGCGGCGCTCGGCGTCGCGTTCGCGCAGCCGGCCGGCGCGGCCGTCACGCCTCCTGCTCTCGCCGCCTTCCAGAAACTGATCGCGCCGGCTGCGGCCGACGCGCCTGCATCGGCGTCAGGGGCCTCAGCGGCCTCAGCGGCGGTGGCCGCGTCCGGCACCGCTGCGGCGTCCGCGCCATCGCCGGCGAGCGCCGCGGAGATCGCGCGTTCGTTCAATGCGGTAATCCGCATGCTCGACAACGACCGGCAGCGGACCGCGCTCGTGTCCCAGCTCAAGGCGCTGCGCGATGTCGCGCAGACCGCGCAGGCGGCGTCCGCTGCATCGGCCGCGTCGGATGCGAACGCGGGCCTGTGGGGCGCGATCGCGTCGGGCATGGCGTCCGTCGAATCGAGCATGAAGCACGGCGACTCGCCCGTGCGCTACTGGGCGGGCCGCTTCAACGCGGCAGGCAACGAGCTGTATACGATCGTCAGCGGCCAGGGGCCCGAGTCGTTCGGCGGCGTCGTGCTCGACTTCGTGCTGCTGCTGCTCGGCTGGGGCGCGTGCGCGATCGCGCTGATCTGGCTGCAGCAGCGGCTCGCCGCGCGGGCCGGCGTCGTCATCAAGCTGAATCCGAACCCGAGCGCGGGCGAGATGCTGCGGTTCGCGCTGCGCCGCGTCGGGCCTTGGATCATCGCGTTCGCGGTCGTGTTCGCGATATCCCGTAACCTGCCGGAATCGCTCGGCCGCATCGTCGCGCTCGTGGTCGCGTATGTGATCGTGGCGGGCTCGGTGTTCGCGGCGCTGTGCCTGATCATGTTCGCGCTGTTCAGTGCCGGGCATCGACGGGCGGCGGGGCACGTGCTGATCGAGCGGTCGTGGCGCCTGCTGCGCGTGATCGGCGCGTTCGGCGCGCTCGGCGACGCCGCGCTCAACTACGACATCGCGCACCAGCTCGGCACCAATCTCGCGAGCCTGATCGCGACCGTTGCGAACATGGCGGCCGCGACGCTCTGCGCGTATTTCGCGCTCGCGTACCGGCGGCCCGTCGCGCACCTGATCCGCAACCGCAGCCATCTGCAGCGCACCCAGCACCGCGCGACGACCGAGATGGCAGAATTTGCCGCGTGGGCCTGGCCGGTGCCGGTGCTGCTGCTCGCGTTCGCCGCGGTGCTCGGCACGCTCGCGGGCAGCAGCACGTCGTCGAACCTGCTGCAGACGTCGATCGTCACCGCGCTGCTGCTCGTGCTCGCGTTCTTCCTGTCGGCGGTCGTGCTGCGCGTCACGCGGCCGAACCCGACCCATCGCCGCGTGCGGCGCAACCAGTCCGCGTACATCGCGCGGCTCGTGCGCTTCGCGGGCTCGCTCGCGACGCTGCTGATCTGGCTCGGCTACGTCGAGCTGACGTCGCGACTGTGGGGCATCTCGATCGCGCGAATCGTCGAGCACAGCGTCGCCGCGCGCGGGATCGCGCAGGCGGCCACCGCGATCATCGTCACGTGGTTCGTGTCGTGGCTCACGTGGATCATCGTCGACACCGCGATTCTCGAGGCGCTCAATTCGGCCGCCGCGCGCCGCGGCCGCAACCCGAGCGTGCGCGCGCGCACGATGCTGCCGCTCGTGCGCAACGTCGTGTTCGTGACGATCCTGACGATCGCCGCGGTCGTCACCGCGGCGAACCTCGGGATCAACGTGACGCCGCTGCTCGCCGGCGCGGGCGTGATCGGCCTCGCGGTCGGCTTCGGCGCGCAGTCGCTCGTGTCGGACCTGATCACGGGGCTTTTCATCATCGTCGAGGACACGATCTCGGTCGGCGACTGGATCGACGTCGACGGCGGGCATGCGGGCACCGTCGAACACCTGTCGATCCGCACCGTGCGGCTGCGCGACGGGCAGGGCGCGCTGCACGCGATTCCGTTCTCGCAGATCAAGATCGTGAAGAACCTGTCGCGCGATTTCGGCTGCGCAGTGTTCGAGGTGCGCGCGCCGCTGTCCGCCGACGTCGACGCACTCACGCACCTGATCCGCGACGCGGGCGCGGACCTGTGGAGCGACTTCACGGTGCGGCGCCTGATGCTCGGCGGCGTCGAGGTGTGGGGGCTCGACCGCTTCGAACCGAACTGGCTGATCGTCAAAGGCCAGATCCGCACGCAACCGCAGCAGCAGGCAGCCGTGATGCGCGCGTTCAATGCGCGCGTGAAAACGAGGATGGAAGCTGCGGGCATCGAAATTCCGGTGCCGCAGATGCAGATGGTTGCTCCGTCGCGGGGGCTGCAGGGCGAGCCTGTCGTGGGCGCCAGCGAGGCCGCGACGGCCAACGAGGCTGGGGGCGCTGCAGTGGCTGCGCCGGTTGCGGCGGTTTCCGCGTCGGCGCGTTCCGAAGACCACGCGGGGCCGGTTTCGGTTGCGTCGGCGCGAGACGGCGGTTCGACCTGACGCATCGCCGCCGCAGCTTCAAGCGTGACCGAAACGCATACGCATGATCGGTATTTATACCGGTCGACGCGGAGAAGCGGATGCCATATTGTTCCCCGGCATGTGGTATGCATAGAACAATTTTCTATCCAGGAGGGGCCGGGGAAATGGATGCCATCGATCGCAAGCTGCTCGAGCTGCTGCAGGCGGATGCCACGCTGCCGATCGCGGAGCTCGCGCAACGCGTGAACCTGTCGCAGACGCCGTGCTGGAAGCGCGTGCAGCGGCTGAAGGAAACCGGCGCGATCCGCGCGCAGGTGGCGCTCTGCGATCCGCGCAAGCTCGGCGTCGGCACCACGGTGTTCGTCGCCGTGCGCACCAACCAGCACACCGAGGAATGGGCGCAGCGCTTCACGCAGGCGGTGCGCGACATGCCGGAAGTGGTCGAGGTCTACCGGATGAGCGGCGAGACCGATTACCTGCTGCGCGTCGTGGTGGCCGGCATCGACGACTACGATCGCGTGTACAAGCAGCTGATCCGCGCGGTGCCGTTGTTCGACGTCAGCTCGTCGTTCGCGATGGAGCAGATCAAGTATTCGACCGCGCTGCCCGTGCGCGACGTTGCCGAACCCGCATAGCGCCGCGGTGCGACGGCTGCTGCAGTGGGCGGTGCCCGGCTGAGGCGTGCACGGTGCTCGCCTGCGGCTTGCTCGGTACTCCGCCCGCAGCGTGCGGGGCACCGTCAGCGGTGCAGTGCGGCTTCGGCGCCGCGCGCGAGCGCGCGGGCGCGTTCGTCGGCGAGCGCGTCGCGGCGCACGAAGTCGGCGACGAATGCGCTCGCCGGATGATGATGCAGCGCGTACGGCGTATCCCATTGCGCGAGCCGGCCGTGCTGCATCACGCCGATCCGGTCGGCGATCGCGAACGCTTCGGCCTGGTTGTGTGTGACGAGAATCGCCGTGTGGCCCGTGCGCTTCAGGATGTCGCGCAATTCGAACGCAAGCCGCTCGCGCGTATCGACGTCGAGGTTCGAGAACGGCTCGTCGAGCAGCAGCAGTTCCGGCGACGGCGCGAGCGCGCGGGCAAGCGCGACGCGCTGCTGCTGGCCGCCGGACAGTTCGTGCGGATAGGCGCCCGCGGCATCGGCGAGGCCGACGAGTTCGAGCATCTCGGCCACGCGCGCGCGCCGTTCGGCTGCCGGCTGCCGCCGCAGGCCGAACGCGACGTTGTCCGCGGCGCTCAGGTGCGGGAACAGCGCGTAGTCCTGGAACATCATGCCGATGCGCCGCCGCTCGGGCGGCACGTCGATGGACGGCGACGCGACGGGCGCGCCGTCGAGCACGATGCGGCCCGCACGCACCGGCTCGAAGCCGGCGATCGCGCGCAGCACGGTCGTCTTGCCGCAGCCGGACGCACCGAGCAGGCAACCGATGTCGCCGCGGGGGAGCGCGAGGCTCAATGCGTCGACCACGGTGCGGCGGCCGTGTGGCGTATCGTAGGCGACGCAGAGGGCGTCGAGTTCGAGCAGGTTCATGGTGTCAGGATCCGGTCTTGTGACGGGTGCGGGCGAGCAGGATCACGGGCACGAGCCCCGCGAGCACGATCGCGAACGCGGCGACCGCGCCTTCCTCGTAGGTGCCGCGCGCGGCCTCCGCGTACAGCCAGGTCGCGAGCGTGTCGAAGTTCAGCGGGCGCAGCAGCAGCGTCGCCGGCAATTCCTTCATCGCGTCGACGAATACCAGCAGCGCGCTCGTCGTGAGCGCGGGCCGCAGCAGCGGCAGGTGCACGCGCCACAGCGTGCCGCCCGCAGTCTCGCCGAGCGAGCGGGCCGCCTGTTCGAGCGACGGCGGGATGCGTGCGAGGCCCGCCTCGATGCTGCCTGCCGAGATTGCGAGGAAGCGCACCGTGTACGCGATCACGAGCGCGCCGACCGACCCCATCAGGATCAGCCCGTCGCGGCCGAGCAGCGCGCCGATCGCGCGGTCGGCGGCCGCGAACGGCAGCAGCAGCCCGATCGCGAGCACGGTGCCGGGCACCGCGTAGCCGAGGCTCGCGATCCGTGCACAGAAGTGCGCCGGACTCGCGCCCGCGCTGTCGCGTTGCGAGCGCGCGGCC
>NZ_JAAGPL010000022.1:0-72257 GCF_017104785.1 Burkholderia sp. Ac-20353
CTTGGCCAGATCGACGCCGATACGAGTAATCTTGTCCATGACTTTCCCCTTCTCAGATGGGTTGCCAGCACCAACCATCGTGGCATATCCGCATGCCACGGGATCGGGAAAGTCCTTTCTAATTCGAAGCGACTATGTAGAACATCACGTAGCGCAGCAGGAATTCTCCCCCTTCCCGGCCTTTGGCCGGCGAGCGTCAGCGAGAGGGGGAGAAGGATGTCAAGATTTGAACTTCAACTCGCACTAGTCCTCCCAATGGACGAAACTCAAGCAAAGAAGGGCAAACACACGCGTCCGTGCCGATTGCCGACGATCTTAAGGTCGGCGCCGACTGACCGCAACTGGGCGCCCCCCGACAGTCTGCGCCCCGCTTCCCGACAATCGGCGCTCAACCCTTTCGCTTGACGGCCACGGCGCCGCGTCAGAAGCCGCGCGCCAGTGCACGCGCGGCTTCCACTGCCACATGCCGTCCTGCTCGCCCGTCGTCGCCGAGCAGCGTCTTCTCGACCACGATGCCCTGCACGTCGGTCACGCCGACGAACTTCAGCCACATCTCGACATACGGCCGCTGCAGATCGTATTCGCGCGCCGGTGTGAACGATCCCGGCGACGCGTAATCGAGCCCGCGCGCATAGACGACCGCCGCCTTCCTGCCGGCAAGCTTGCCCGCAAACCCTGTGCCGTCGAACGTGAACAGCACGTCCTTCTGCGAAATCACGTCGATCAGGTGCTTGAGCTTGTACGGGATGCCGAAATTCCACAGCGGGATGCCGAACAGCAGCTTGTCGGCCGCGTGAAAGGGCGCTGCGAGCGCCTCGATGCGCGTCCAGGCCGTCGCCTGGGCCGGCGTCAGTGCGGCGCCTGAGAGCCCCGCGTACTTGGCCGCCATCGCGTCGCCGTCGAATTCCGGCAACGCGAGACTCCAGACGTCGAGTGTTTCGACGGTATCCGCCGGGTGGGCTTCGAGGTACGCGTCGAGAAACGCGCGGCAGATGTCGATGGAGGCTGAATCGCGCTTGCGCGGCGAGCATTCGATGTAGAGCAGTCGAGCCATGTCGGTCATTCCTGTGCGACGGAGGAGGGGAAGCCGCGAGCGGATGCCCGCGAACACAGCGACAAGGCTAACGGGGCGGCGTATCATCCGGAAACGATATTAATTCGTGCCACTTACCTGATTTGGTGATGAATGAACACGCCACTCGATACCGCGCTGCTCCACACGTTCGTCACGGTCGCGGACGCGCGCAGCTTTACCGGCGCGGGGCGCCGGCTGCATCTGAGCCAGTCGGCGGTCAGCGCGCAGGTCGCGCGGCTCGAGGAGCAGGCAGGATGCATGCTGCTGATGCGCAATACCCGCACCGTGTCGCTGACCGATCAGGGCCTGCTGTTGCTCGGCTATGCGCGCGCGATGCTCAATCTCAGTGCCGAGGCCAGGGCGTGCCTGGGCGGCGCGGGCGCACCGGGGCGGCTGCGCGTCGGCGCGTCGGACGAGTTTGCGTGCGGCTGGCTGCCTGACATCCTGCGTCGCTTCGGCGCGCGCCATCGCGGGCTGGCGCTCGAGCTCGCCGTCGACGTGCCGGGCAATCTGGTTCAGGCGTTCGACGCGGGCCGCTTCGATCTGGTGGTCGGTGGCCGTTGCGAGCACGACGAGCGGGGCATCCGCCTCGGCGCCGAGCCGCTCGTGTGGGCGTTCGCGCGCCATGAACCGTTGCCGGAAGGCGCGCTGCCGCTCGCGTGCATTCCCGAGCCATGTCCGTTCCGCGAGGCGGCGCTCACGGCGCTCGCCCGCGCCGAGGTCGCGTCGCGCATCGCGTGCGTCAGCCCGAGCATGGCCGGTGTGAAGGCGGCGGCGCGGGCCGGGTTCGCGGTAACGCCGCTGCCGCGCAGCGCGATCGATGACGGGTTGCGGGAGCTGACGTCGGTGGATGGCCTGCCGCCGCTTCCGAGCGTCGAATACGTGCTGATGCACGACGCCGGCGGGGCGATCGTGCGCGAACTCGCGCAGACGATTCGGGACGAGTTCGAGATGCGGCCGCTTGGCGGTGGGCTGCCGGCTGAGAAAGTGCACGCGCGATTGTCCTGACGGCAATCGCGCGTGCCGAGCATGTCGGTCGTGTCAGGCGCGTGTCAGAACACGCGCTGGCCGATCCACCACCCGCCGGCAGCAAGCAATGCGGACGCCGGGATCGTCAGCACCCACGCCCACACGATGTTGCCGGCGACGCCCCAGCGCACCGCCGACAGCTTGCGCGTTGCGCCGACGCCGACGATCGCGCCAGTGATCGTGTGCGTCGTCGACACCGGGATGCCGAGCCACGATGCGATGAACAGCGTCATCGCGCCGCCCGTTTCGGCGCAGAACCCGCCGACCGGCTTCAGCTTCGTGATCTTCTGGCCCATCGTGCGGACGATTCGCCAGCCACCGAACAGTGTGCCGAGACCCATCGACAGGTAGCACGCGCCGATCACCCACGCCGGCGGCGCATCGGAGGTCGTCGCGGCGTAGCCGGTCGCGATCAGCAGCATCCAGATGATGCCGATCGTCTTCTGCGCATCGTTGCCGCCGTGACCAAGGCTGTACAGCCCGGCCGACAGCAGTTGCAGCCGGCGGAAGCGGCGGTCGACCTTGCTCGGCGGCGAGCGGAAAAACAGCCACGACACGCCGAGCATGAACAGCGAACCGAGGATGAAGCCGAGCAGCGGCGAGATGAAGATGAACGCGATCGTCTTCATCAGCCCGTCGATGTTCAGCGATCCCCAGCCCGACTTCGCAAGCGCCGCGCCGACGAGGCCACCGATCAGCGCATGCGACGAGCTCGACGGAATCCCGTAGTACCAGGTGATCACGTTCCAGCCGATCGCGCCGATCAGCGCGCCGAACACGACGTAGTGGTCGACGATCTCAGGGTCGATCGTGCCTTTGCCGACGGTCTGCGCGACCTTCAGGTGGAAGATGAAGTAGGCGATGACGTTGAACACGGCGGCAAATGCCACCGCCTGCTGCGGCTTCAGCACGCCGGTGGACACGACGGTGGCGATCGAGTTCGCCGCGTCGTGAAAACCGTTCATGAAGTCGAATACGAGCGCGACGAGCACGAGCGCCGCGACCATCCATAGGGCGAGTTGTATTGAATGCATCGCGTCTCACTCAGGCGTTTTCCAGCACGATGCCTTCGACGATGTTTGCGACATCCTCGAATTTGTCGGTGATGCGTTCGAGCAGGTCATACACGCCCTTCAGCTTGATCAACGTCTTCACGTCGTCCTCTTCGCGAAAGAGCTTCGATGTCGCGGAGCGCAGCACCCGATCGGCGCGGGTCTCCAGCGCGTCGATCTCCTCGCAGGCCTTGAGAATCAGCGCCGACTGCTTCATGTCGGACAGCAACTTGACCGCCTGCTGCGTCTGCAGCGCCGATTGCGTGACGATATGCGCGAGCTCGCTCGCTTCCGAGGTCACGGATTTCAGGTCGTAGACCGCGACGGTCGTGACGACGTCTTCCATCAGGTCCAGGATGTCGTCGAGCGTCGTGATCAGCTTGTGGATCTCGTCGCGGTCGATCGGCGTGATGAAGGTCCGGTGCAACGCTTCCAGCGCGTCGCGCGCCAGCTTGTCGCCGGCCCGTTCGGCTGCCTCGACGTTGGTCATCCGCATCTCGGTGTCGGCGAGATTGTCGATGAGCATCTGAAGCTCGCCGGCCGCCGACACGATGTGCTGTGCGTGTGTATTGAAGATGTCGAAAAACTTGTTCTCGACGGGAAGAAGTCGCCCAAGCATGGTTTCTCCGGGAAAGGGTGAGGGGGTTATTCGAGTTCGGCCGCGCGCGGGTCGCGCAGCGTGTTGTTCCCGAACGCGGTGTGCCGGCGATCCGCCAGGATCTGCAGGTCGAGCGGCCGCCGATTGACGATCGAACTGGTGTGCTGCGCCGACAGGTCGGGATTGACGAAGTACATCAGCGACTTGCGCGGCGTCGGCGTGCGGGGCCGCTCGACCGCGTGCTGCATCGCCGGGACTTCTCCGTCGGTGAGCGCTTCGAGGAGCGAGCCGGCCAGCACGATGATTTCGTCGGGCCGGGGCGTTACAGACACCGGCGCCGAATCGGGCAACAGCACCAGGCCGGGCGCGGTCGGCTTGATGAACGACAGCAGATGGCCGTCCTCGTGCGGATCCTGCAGGTATTCGCGGTCGTAGCGGCAGTAATCCGGGTTGTATTCGCAGAACTGAAGGTACGAACTGTTTCTGACCGGCAGTTGGGGCGTGCCGCCCAGGTTTTCGCATACCGCATCGAGCAGGTTTTGCGCGACCTCGTTGATGCAGGTCTCGTACGCGGCCATCGTGCGATAGAACTCGGATTTGACCAGCGGAAAGCCTTGATGGGCGTCGCGCCGCGCAGCCCAATAGCAGAATCGTTCGCACAGGTCTGGCCGTTCACGTGTATTCGAATACTCGAGCCCGAACGGCAGGAATCCGTCGGTCTCTTCCGGAAACGAGAAAGCGCGCTTCTGCCGGCGATCCAGGCTTTCATAGGACGCGACGATCCGGTTGAAATGCATGAGCATCGCGTAGGGCATCTTGAAGTAGACGTAGCTATCCCGGATCAGACGGCTTGCATAGAGCTTCATACTGGTCTGCATGGTGTTCTCCCGGCACATCGGATGTTGATCGGTGGAGGCCCGGTCAGCGGCGAATCTGGCAGTCACGCGTATTCGCTTCGCTGGGGCGCAACAGCAGCCGCAACAAGCAGTCGCGTCGCAGCGGATGCGAGTCGGATGGCCTCAACGTGAAACGTGCAATGAACCCGCGGCGGTTTGCGGCGGATAGCGATCGTCGCGGCGATGCGCGCGAGCGTGGAGCGACTGAACGTCGTCGCGGCGGAAGTGGATGGGCCCGCACGGGTGCCCGGAAGTGTTGCGTAGTGTCATGTGAAGCTCCTGGCGCCTGGCATCGCGCGGCAGGAGCGTCACGGCGTCAACGACGGACGAGCGCGTCCCGCCGCGCCGCGTTCGGCGCGATTGGCTGATGAAGGTAAGGAAGGGGAGCGCTCGCCGGAATGGCGCGCGTGCGCGCCCCGGCGAGCGGTAATCGGCTACTGTCGTCATCCATTTCGAACTCCTGTCGATCGTAACGGCACGTGCGCGCGCCTGCGCCGCGCATGCACAGGCATGCGGCCGAAGGCGAGCACGTGACGCGGGTCACGCACGGACGCCGCTCGACGGGTCGAACGGCAACTGAAATGTGTAGCACGGGAATTTCGGATCGGCGGGATGGCCGAACCGGAAAGACACCGCATCCTGCTTTCCGGGGATGCGGCAGAAGACAAGGCTCTGCGAAGCTTCCTCAGTCGGCAGTCAGGTTGGTGCAGGACCAACTACAACTCGCATCGGTAGGCACAGCAGCCTCCATGTGTTGAAACGAGCGCAATGGTAAGAGGGAATCGCGCAGCGCGTCAATCAAAAACTTCGCGGGCGTCGTTGACGATTCCTGCGGATTTTCGTTCCGGCGCGCACGGGCTTTGCCGGCGTCGAAATCCGTTGGATCCGATTGCGCCGATGGCGGGAGCGCGGCGCCGAACGATGCCAATTGTCAAGTAAAACGAACAAAATTGAGATAGTGGTGTGCTGCGCGGTCGGCAGGCTCGGCCGCGTCGAGACTGCCGTACGTACCGCACCTGCGATCGATGTGCGTGTATGCGCGAAACGCGCCGCGCATCACGCCTGTCTGACGATGACGGCCGTGCCGTAGCAGATCACTTCGGTGACGCCCGTGCCGATTTCAGTCGAGTCGTAGCGCATCGCGACGACCGCGTTCGCACCGAGCTTGCGCGCGTCGTCGAGCATCTTCTCGAACGCGTGCTGGCGAGCTTTTTCGCAGAGCGACGTATAGAGCGTGATGTTGCCGCCGAACAGCGTCTGCAGCGATGCGCCGAACGAACCGACGATCGAGCGCGAGCGCACGATGATGCCCTGCGCGACGCCGAGCGAACGGACGGTCGTGTGGCCGGGCAGGTCGAACGCGGTCGTGACGCGTGCCGGGGTGAGTTCGTCATTGGAGCGGAGGGTGTCGTGCATGGCGGGAAGGCGCGGGGTCGCGCGAGGTGATCGAGCGACGATTCTAGCCTGATGCGCGCGTGCATCAACGCAGCGCGCGACGGTCGCTGCGCGGGCTGATGCCGAAGCGGGTGCGATAGGTGCGCGAGAAATGCGACGGCGATTCGAAGCCGCACGCGACGCAGATCGCGGTGATCGTCATGTCGGTCTGCTGCAGCAGTTCGCGCGCGCGGTCGAGCCGCAGGTTCAGGTAGAAGCGTGTCGGCGTGTCGTTCAGCGTCGCGCTGAACAGCCGCTCGAGCTGGCGGCGCGTGATCGAGACTTCGTCGGCGAGTGCGTCGGGCCCGAGCGGATTCTCCATGTGCCGCTGCATCGTGCCGATCACCTGGATCAGCTTGCGGTTGTGCACGCCATAGCGGGCGGCGATTTCGAGCCGCTGGCTGTCCGAGCGCTGGCGGATCCGGCTGACGACGAACTGCTCCGAAATCGCGGCCGCGAGATCCGCACCGTGCCGCCGGCCGATCAGATCGAGCATCAGGTCGATCGATGCGGTGCCGCCCGCGCACGTGATGCGCCGCTCGCCGATCTCGAACAGTTCTTGCGTCGCCTTCAGGTCCGGATAGCGCTCGCGGAATGCGGCGAGCGCTTCCCAATGCAGCGTGAGCGTATCCGACCGACCGAACAGCCCGGCTTCGGCGAGCACGAAGCTGCCGGTGTCAATCCCGCCGAGCGTTGCGCCGTGCCGATGCTGACGCCGCAGCCAGTCGCCGAGCGCGCGCGTGTAGCAGACGAGCGGATCGAAACCCGCGACGACGAACACCGTGTCGACGCGCTCGACGTCCGCATACGCGGCTTCCGCGGCGAGCGGAATGCCGTTGCTCGCGGGCACCGGCGCACCGTCCGCGCTGAGCACGTGCCAGCGATAGAGCTCGGTGCGAAAGCGGTTCGCGACGCGCAACGGTTCGAGTGCGGACATGAAGCCGAGTGCGGAGAAACCGGGCAGCAGCAGGAAATGGAAATCCTCGGGCATGGCGGGCGGGTCTGGATCAGATGCGGACAGCGCTTGTGCTTCGCTGCGGTTGCGAGGCCGCATGTCGCTTTCGCGGCGTCGTATCAGGGTTGTTCCGACGTGAAGGACTGGCGCTTTCGATATTCGGCAGGGGTGATGCCGACATGTTTTGCAAAACTCCGCCTCAGCGTGTCGATGTTTGCGAAGCCGCACTTTGCGGCGACCTGCTTCGGCGTGTCGTGTCCATTCTCCAGCAGTTTGCGGGCCGCGGATATGCGGGTTGTCTCGACCCATGCGGCGGGCGTCATGCCGACTTCCGAGCGGAACAGCCGGGCGAAGTGCCGGGCGCTCATTCCCGCGTGCTTTGCCATTTCCGCGACGGAGTGGTCAAGCTCCGGGTTGGCCGCGATCCATCGCTGGACCTCCTGCAGCACGGAGCGCCCGACCGGACGCGCTTCGCCCTTGCGACTGAACTGGAGCTGCCCGCCAGGGCGCTTGAAGAACATCACCAGTTGCGCCGCGACGCGCCGTGCAATGTCCTGGCCGAGATCCTCTTCCACGAGGGCCAGCGCGAGATCCAGGCCGGCTGTCACGCCGGCGCCCGTTCGCAGCTTGCCGTCGCGCACGTACAGCGCATCTTCGTCGACCGAGAGCGATGGATAGGCCTGAGCCAACGCTGCGGCTGCGGCCCAATGCGTGGTCAGGCGACGCCCTTTCAGCAGGCCGGTCGCCGCGAGTATGAATGCGCCAGTGCAGATCGAACCGTAGCGTTTGCTTTGGACAGCCGTCGATCGCAGCCATGCGAGCACATCGGCGCGAAGCGCGACTTGGCCGGCGCTCGGCGCACCGGCGACAAGCAGTGTGTCGATGCGTTCGGGGATATTGGGGATCACCCAATCCGCCAGAATTTTCGCGCCGGAAGAACTGCGGAGCGGGCCCGGTTCGCTGGCGATGATCCGCAACGTATAGAACGCCTTGCCGAGCTCGGCGTTCGCTTGTGCGAATACGTCGAGCGGAGCGGAGACATCGAGCAGCTGGACGCCAGGGACGGCGAAGATACCCACGACTTTCGGCATGACCGGATCTGAGAGGTGGTGCGACGAACGTGACGGGTAGCAGTATAGACGCCCAGTGGTGCACGTCACGTTGCCGCTATTCGATCCTGATTGGCCGCGCGACCAGTGTGCGAACCAGGCACGTATTGCTTGTCTTGCGATTCCGGCGCCGTGTCCGTCAGTCACGCAAGATGGCAGGATTTGTCGTGACGCGTCTATTGAAGACAGCTATCGAATCCGGAGAATTGAAGGGGTTTTCCATGGAGGTCGATCATGACTGTGAACGTTGCCGGCATCACCATTCCCGATAGCCAGTTGACTCGCGAGATCACGGAGCTGGTTCGCGATACGGCGTCGCCTTTGCTGTTCCACCACTCGAGCCGCGTCTACTACTTTGCCGCGCTGGCAGGGCAGCGTCGCGGGCTCAAGTACGATCCCGAGCTGCTCTACTGCGGGTGCATGTTTCATGACATGGGGCTGACGCACACGCACAGTAGCGAGTGCGAGCGCTTCGAGGTGGACGGCGCCAATGCCGCGCGAGATTTCCTCGGAAGCAAGGGCATTGCCCAGCACGACATCGACGTGGTGTGGACGGCGATTGCGCTGCACACGACGCCGGGGATTCCGCAGCACATGCATCCCGTTATCGCTCTCGTGACGGCCGGCGTCGAAATGGATGTGCTCGGGCTCACGTATGCGGAATACAGCGACGTCGAACGCGAGGCTGTCGTTCGTGCACATCCGCGTACGCGTCACTTCAAGGAGGACATCATCCAGGCGTTCTACGACGGGATCAAACACAAGCCGGATTCGACGTTCGGTAATGTGAAGGCGGATGTGCTGGCGGACAAGGATCCGCATTTTCATGCAGGGAATTTCTGCAGTGTGATTCGGGCTTCGGGTTGGGTGGGGTGAGTTTGCTTCGTGCGATGCGGGGTTTCGGCGGAGAGGCTTTGGTCGTGCATGACTGCCGCACCGTCGAACCGGATCTGATGCACGTGCCCCGAACCGTAATGCAGCCAGTCGATCTTGCGCTCGCCGGAAATCGTCGTGCTGATCCGGTTGCCGAGTTCGTCGTGCGTATGCGCGAGCCAACCGGTCGGCGTGTATTCCTCGAGCACTTCGCCGAGCGACCCGTACTTCCGGCTGACCCGATTCTTCGGCGAAGGCCCCCGCGCGCAGCCAGCGCATACAGTTCGGCCGACGCAATCCGCCCGACCTTGTCGGACAGATACTCGCATCGCTCGCGAACGGCTTCCTTGGCCGTCAGTCGACCGAGCGGGTCTTGTTCGTATTTAGAGTTGATCAGATTTCATGATTTTGGAAACAGCCACTCATGATATTTTAGCTTATCATCATCCGTTACCACCCCACTCTCAAGATCATCAATAAATTTCGTTTGTGCGCGAATCTCTGATTCAACTGGATTTTTGATGCCAGCCGGAAGAATTTCGAACCCCTCCAGATAGTCGACCCTATTGATGACCTGCTCGGCACAACTCACCAGTTCAATTACCGAATGAGAACGCACCCACGCAGTAAGAAAAGATATCGCAGATAATAGATCTGCTGCTCCTTGCGCATCAGCATCATCATCCATGCTGATATCGTCCATATCCCATTCGCGAATTCTTAGTTCCGATAAATCCGAATCGGATTCATTTCCCGCCCAAACACTATTCAACCCATCGAGGATATGCGTGTGGAGCTCTGGCGCTAACAAGTTGGAGTAACGAGACAGGAAATCAAATATTGAGCTTTCTCCGGTAAGTGCGAGGCAGCACCACGCGGCAAATTTCAGTTGATCCTCAGATTTGAGCTTGACCAGTTCCCTCGCCAAGTTCTCTTTATGTTCGGTAACCGTAGTCATTCGATACCCCTAATCGAAAATGCCGCCAGCCTCATCGACGTGCGGCTGACAATGGATGCAGGAAGCGTTCCGTTGTAGCCCGCCCCACGAAATCCCCCACCGAGTAACCTCTGCCCCATCTGGTAAATTTCGCAAGATGATACGCTCGGCATGGTTTTCTAGTCTTTCATAACCGCTAACTGCCTTTGCTCCCCAGAATATATTTTCTTTGGGAACGCCTAGTCTTTCTAGGGCTTCGCGTTGAGCAGGGGTTACCTTCCCGCCGCTTGCAGACGCAAACAACTCCGTTTTGCCGCCCACTTTCGCCTCGACTATGGCCACCGTTGAATTCCGAAGCGCCCAGTCATCGCGCGCCAAGCCGTGCACCTCACGAGCTTTTGAACTAAGCTCACCGCACGCCCACCCCCACGGATCGATCCAAACCAATGGATTAGGCGTATATCGATACAGGTTTGAACCACCCGCAAGTCCAATCGGATCCGGATTGATGAATCTCCCAACATCCGGATCATAAAACCGGAACGTGTTGTAATGCAGCCCCGTCTCGCGATCCAGATACTGCCCTTGAAAGCGCAGATTCTGCGGTCGCGGCACCTGCCCCGGCGCCACAGCGACAGCCTGCACCGCCCCCCAAGCCGCTGCTGCCCGCCGCGGTGCCCGCTGGACCCATTCCTCCTGCACCGTGTTGCCCCACACCTTATAGCGCGCTTGCCAGACCAGCGCGCCATCGGCGTCGGTCAGTTCCTCCGGCAACCCCGACACGTCGTTATGAAAATAATAGACCGCGTCCTGTCCCGCGGCGTCATTCGCCGCCGGCCCGGCATGATCGATCCGCGCGAGCGGCACATAGCCGTCCGATTCATACAGGTAGGTCAGCGCATCCGTCCCTTGCCGATCGTGATACGTCTCCTGCACGAGCCGCATCCCGTCCCACAGGAAATCGGTGCTGGCATAGCTGCCGTTGAGCTTGCGGATACGACGGCCGAACGCGTCGTATTCGAAGTGCGTGGTCGACACGCCGAGCCGATCCTTCACCACCACGCTCTTGAGCTGGTGCCAGTCGTCGTATTCGAAGGTCTGTTGCTTCGTCGGCCCGTGCCCGCTCAGCTTGCGCGACAAGCGCCCGTACGCGTCGTATTCGAAGCGCTTGTCCTCGAACATCGTGAGCCGGTTGTGCTCGACAAAACCGCCCGGATGATCGCTCGACACGAGGTTGGCGGCCGCATCCCAGCGGAACACCTCCGACGGCAACCCGGGCCCGGTGGCCTGCTCGATGCGCCCGGTCGGGTCGTAGCGATAGGAGATGGCGCCATACCGCTGGTCGCGCTTCTGGATCACGTCGCCCGCGGCGTCGTATTGCCATTGCTTGCCGAGGAGGGCGTCGGGCGACGCGCCGCGCTGCGCGGTGTGCTGCGCGCGGCGACCGACGCTGTCGTAGCCGAACCGGCTGGTGAGTCGGCCCTGGGTCCGCAACACTTCGCGATGCAGGTCGTCGCGTTCGATGTCCGTGACCGCGGCACCGTCGAACCGGATCTGGTGCACGTGCCCCGAGCCGTAATGCAGCCAGTCGATCTTGCGCTCGCCGGAAATCGTCGTGCTGATCCGGTTGCCGAGTTCGTCATACGTATGCGCGACCCAGCCGGTCGGCGTGAATTCCTCGAGCACTTCGCCGCGCGACCCATACTTCAGGCTGACCCGATTCTTCATCGACGGCCCGCGCGCAGCCAGCGCATACAGTTCGGCCGACGCAATCCGCCCGGCCTTGTCGTACAGATACTCGCATCGCTCGCGACCGGCTTCCTTGGCCGTCAGTCGACCGAGCGGGTCGCGTTCGTATCGCGTTTCGAGCTGCCCGTCCCGCACGCTGACACCCTGTCCGCGCGCATCGTAGGCGTACGTGCGCCGCTTGCCATCGAGGCCGATTTCCTCGGCCAGCAGATCGCGGCGATCGTAGTGGAAGCGATAGGTCTCGCGATTCTCGTTGGTCAGCGCGGAAAGCCGGAATGCGTCGTCATACGCGAACTTGACGACGCGGCCTGCCGCGTCGGTCCGCGACTTCAACAACCCGCGAGGGTTCAGTTCGTAGCGTGTGCTGCGCTGATTCGGATCGACCACCTCGACCAGGCGGCCGGCCGCATCGTAACGGAACGCTTGACGCGCACTGTCAGCGGATGCGATCGCCGTGACACGACCCATCGCATCCGTCTCGTAGGCCGTGGACTGGCCCGCCGCATCCGTCACGCGCGCCAGCGCGCCGCGGGTGTCGTAAGCAAACCGCGTGGTCTTGCCCGAGCAGTCCGTGTAGGCAGTGAGTTGCGCACGGGCATTCCACGCGAGATGCTTGTAACCGCCGCGCGCGTCGCGAATCGTGTGCACGAGGCCGCGTTCGTCCCGGTGGTATTCGGTCGCGAATCCGGCCGGATCGCGCGTCATCGTCAGGTTGCCGCGCGTGTCGTAGCGGTAGAGCCAGCGCGCGTTCGTCGGGTCGGTCTCCGCGACCGGCAGGTCGAAGAAGCCGTTCCATTCGGTGCGTTCGACCTGGCCGAGCGCATCGATGCGCACCGTCTGGCGGCCGCGCTCGTCGTACTCGAATTTCGTGGTGTGGCCGGCCGGATCGGTCGCGCTGACGAGCTGTCGCATCGCGTTCCATTCGAAGCGCCACACATGACCTTCCGCATCCGTGTGGCTGGTCGGCTGCTGGTCCTCGTTCCAGGTCCAGCGCGTGACGCGGCCCAACTGGTCGGTGATCGTCACCGCGCGCTTGTCGAGGTCGGCGTCGAACGTATAGGCCTCGCCGTCGTCGGTCCAGTGGCGCACGACGCGCGCGTTGCGCCCGGTGCCTTGCCACGCGTAGAAACACCGCAGGCCGCCGGGCAGCGTGTGCTCGGTCATCAAGCCGTTTTCGTACGCGAAGTGCCGTCGCGTATGCCCGCTGCGGTCGGTCACCGACGCGAGTTCGCCCGCAGGCGTGTACCCATAGCGCACCAGCGTTTCCGGCAACTCGCCGTCGACACCGTGCGTCAGGTCGATCGCAGCGATGCGTTGCGGGAGCGCTGCAGCGTAGCGCAGCGTCAGCATGCGGCCCGCGCTGTCATGGAGGCGGGCAGGGCGGGTCACGTCGCCGGCGGTTTCCCGCTCGACCTCGATCCAGTTGCCGTTGCGATCCTCGAGCCGCCACAATGCGAGCTTTTCCGTGGCTGCATCGGGCGACGCGGCCAGCCCGAAATCGCGGTACAGGCCATCGACGGTCTCGATCACATAGTGGCCGCCCGTCGTGCAGATCAGGTAGATGCCTTCGGGCACGCTGAAGTGGCTTTCACCGGGCATCACGGCCGGGAATACGATGTCGCGCCCCTGTTCGTCCCAGTAAGTGATCGACGCAATCTCGCCATTGTCTCGCGCGAGCCGCAGCTCGACGCTGAACGGCACGCTCCAGCCGCGGCCGAACAGGTTGTCGGTCCGGTCATCGTGGCTGCTGTAAAAGCGCTGCCAGACGATCGGCAGCGGGCTCGATAACTCGAAGTCGGTATCGTCCGCGCCATCGAGAATCTTGCCTCCGGTGATCACGTTGACCGGGTGGCCGGCCGACGGCCGCATCAGGCTGCCGAGGTAAGTGCCGAACGCACTGGCCGCGAAATTCATCGCCAGACACGGCAGCGCGCTCTTGAGCGAACTCCAGTTCATCTTGCCGCGGCCGCACAGCGCCAGCGCGATACCGATCGCGGCGCCGAGCGCCGAGACCCATTTCCGGGCGGGCATGACGTCGCGCACGCGTTGCGTGCCGCCGCCGATGAACACGTTGTCCGACCCTTCGGCAATCGAGCCGTCACAGGTGGTCTTGTCGCCCACCCGGGCCGCGGGCTGGTCGTTGATGTAGACGTTGGTCGAGCCGTCCGCAATCATCTGCGGGCCGGAATGGTTCTCGCAGGTGATCGTGTCCGCGTCGGCGGGCTGGGCAGCCCGCGCGGCAGCACGGCCGTTCACGAACACGTTGCCCGAGCCGCTGTTGATCTTGCCTTTGATCTCGGGCGGGGCGATGGCGTTGCCCAGCGCCTTTGCCGCATGGTCGATCTCGTCGTTGAGTCCCGAGCCTTCCATTGCAGCGGCCACGCCGAGGCCGATCCCGATGACGAGCGGCGTCGCCAGGCCACCGCTGCCGATTTCCAGCGCGGCGAGACCTACCACGACGGCGCCTTCCACGAGCGTGGTCAGTGCCCACCCGACAGCCATCCCGCCGAGCAGCGACCCGCCCATCCCGAGCAGGTCGCCGAGCAACGATGTGTGCTGGATCGGATCGTGTTCGCGGGCGGCGGCGAACGGTTCGCTGCTCACGGTGCGTTGCCCGGGCGACCGAGCAGGGTCGGACGCGCGGTGCGCGGCTGGAAGCTGTCGAGCATCTGCGCGGCAATCGCCCGCTGCTCATCGGTCAACGGCGCAGCGCTCGTCAGCGTCATCACGAGCATCTGCCCCGCATCGTCGGCCGGAAACACCGTCTGAATCTGATGCCTGAGCTTGCCGTCCAGCTCGTGGGTCGCTTCGATCTGGATACCGGACCGTCCCCCGACCGTCAGTTGCCGGCGCGACTGCTCGGTCAGTTTTGGCGCTTCGCGGGTCGCGAGTGCCCATTCCCGGGCAACGAACGCATCGAGGTCCTCGCCGTCGCGCAGTCGCCCGCGCGAGATCACGAGATTCAGCCCGCCGGGGCCGACGTTGAGCATCAGGATGTTGACCGTGCGGTCCAGCGCCGCATCCGGCAACACGAACGTCCCTTCGTGAATCGCGTAGTGCATGATTTCGTTTTTGTTGGTTATGCGTATTACTTGTTGAGATCGATGCGCTGACCATTGATCGACACGCCCGAATCGTCGAGCATGATCACGGAGCCCTTGTGCTCGAGGCGAATGCCTTCCGGCGCGAGCATGATGCAGCTGTCCTTCACCTTCAGCATCACGCCGCGCTCGGCCTCGTATTGCTGCGTGCCGCCGCCGCCGTCCTGCGCCGGCGTGAGCACCTCGACCGTCGACGCGGTGGTGCTGCGTTTCTGCGCGATCACCTCGGTCAGGTTGCCTTGCGCGATCTGCTTGGTTTCGTCGCCGGCAGCGACGAGCACGGTGCGCGAGCCGCCGATCACACGGTGCGTCTCGCTGTCCTCGATCACGGTGTTCATGTCCTTCTGCGCGTGCATGAACAGTTCCTGCTTGCCGTTCGTATCGGTCATCCGGATCTCGTTCGAGCCCGCTCCCTTGTGCGTCTGGCTCTTGATCCCCATCGTCTGCCCGGCGGCCCCGTGATACGGGTTGCCTTGCGCGCCGTTGTAGACGCGCCCGACGATCACCGGGTTGTCGGGGTCGCCCTGGTTGAACGCGACGAGGACTTCCTGCTTGATCCGCGGAATGGCGGCCGCGCCCCAGCCTTCGCCCGCCCACGGCTGCGACACGCGGATCCACATCGAATCCGAGCCGTCCCGCTTGCCGCGACGGTCCCACAGGAAGTGCAGCTTCACGGCGCTGCCGTTGGTATAGATTTCCTCGCCCTTGGGCCCGACCACGATCGCGGACTGCGTGCCATGGATCACGGGCTTCGGCGTATGCCGCGCCGCGCGGTACGGCAGCTTGTTCGGCAGCAGCGCGAAGCTGTTGCGATAGGGTAGCTTCGCCGTATGCTGCGTGTAGTCGTTCACGGCTTCGTGCCGCACATGCAGGATCGCGTATTCCTGGTTGTTTGCGAGCACCGGGTGATTCGTCACGGCCACGCAGCACGCGGCCGACATGCGCCACGCAAAACCGCCACCCGTGAAACGATGGGCCTGCGCTTCCTCCGCTTCCATCGCGTAGCGCGCATAGCGGTTGCCGTCGTCGCCGTGGTCGTACAGCGACTGGTGCTCGAACCGCTCGGTCGATTCGAGCCGCGCGTGCTTGAGCGTCTGTGGCGACGCCTCCGCCAGCATCAACGGCGAGCCCGGATTCTGATGGTTGAAGTCGCGGTACGTGACCTTGCCGACCCCGAAGCGGCGGCCTTCGTGCAACTGGTCAATGCCGTTGTACTCGCTCGACGCGCTGTCGGCGTATGGCACGGACGCAAGCCCGTCGATCGGCCGGAACACGAGGTTCGCTCCCCGATATCCCGACGCCACGCATAGGATTTGATCGGTGCGCTCGACCGCGCAACCCGCGCGTCGCAGCGCCGATCCGCATCGATCACCCCCGCCGAGCGGCCCGGGTCGGATCGAGGCAGTGCGCAAACGCCCGCGGCGCAACAAGACAAGCACGAACCGTGTTCAATCATCCGCAGAGCGCCGTCTGGCAAGGCATCGGCCCGATATAGTGGTTTTTACGCATAGTCGCACCTGGTCAAGAACAGGTCGCCAGCGGTCGCTTTGCCGCGAATATGGCTCGTTACTTTTGAGGCCACGATGCAGGCCGGGACGCATCCCGCGAACCGCCTGCTCGCTCCGTCGAACCGGGAGGAACCATGAAGTCGAGAAAGTTTGCCGCGCTGGGCGCGGCGTGGCTGGCGGCGTGCGTGTGGTCGACCGCGTCGCTGGCCGGGCAGGATCCGGAGAGCTGCCGCACCGTGCGCTTCGCCGACATCGGCTGGACCGACATCACGTCGACCACCGCGATGGCGTCGACAGTGTTCGAGGCGCTCGGCTACAAGCCGTCCACGACGATTTCGTCGGTGCCGATCTCGTTCGCGGGGCTCAAGAGCAAGCAGCTCGACGTGTCGCTCGGCTACTGGTGGCCCGTGCAGCAGAAGCAGCTGCAGCCGTTCCTCGACAGCAAGTCGATCAACGTCGTCGAGACGCCGAACCTGTCCGGCGCGAAGGCGACGCTCGCGGTGCCGAGCTTCGAATACCAGGCCGGCCTGAAGACCTTCGACGACATCGCGAAGCATCGCGCGGAACTCGACGGCAAGATCTACGGGATCGAGCCGGGCAGCAGCGCGAACGCGACGATCCAGAAGATGATCGACACGAACCAGTACGGGCTCGGCGGCTTCAAGCTCGTCGAATCGAGCGAGGCGGGGATGCTCGTCACGGTCGAGCGCGCGATCCGCGACAAGAAGTGGGTCGTGTTTCTCGGGTGGGAACCGCATCCGATGAACATCCAGATCGGCATGAACTATCTGTCGGGCGGCGATGCGTCGTTCGGGCCGAACTACGGCGAAGCGCGCGTGTACACGCTGACCGCGCCCGACTTCATCGCACGCTGTCCGAACGCCGGCAAGCTGGTCACGAACCTGCGCTTCACGACGCAGCTCGAGAACCAGCTGATGCAGGCGGTGATGAACAAGACGAAGCCGGCCGAGGCCGCGAAGGCCTACCTGAAGAAGAACCCGCAGGTGCTCGATCCGTGGCTCGCGGGCGTGAAGACGTTCGACGGCAAGGACGGCCTGCCGGCGGTGAAGGCGTATCTCGGGCTGTGATCCGGCCTGTGATTCGCGCTGTGACTCGGCCTGTGACGGCCCCGCGCGCGGCCCAGCGCCGCGACGATCCACGAAGCAACCAGAACCCAACGAGGCAATCAGCATGAACCACGAAGTCATCGTGACGTGCGCCGTGACCGGCGCGGGCGATACGGTCGGCAGGCACCCGGCGATTCCGGTCACGCCGAAGGAGATCGCGGCCGCCGCGATCGAGGCCGCGAAGGCCGGCGCGACGGTCGCGCACTGCCACGTGCGCGATCCGCAGACGGGGCGCGGCAGCCGTGACCCGAACCTGTATCGCGAAGTGGTCGACCGGATCCGCTCGGCCGACGTCGACGTGATCATCAACCTGACGGCCGGCATGGGCGGCGATCTCGAGATCGGCCCGGGCGAGGACCCGATGCGCTTCGGCCGAGGCACCGACCTCGTCGGCGGGCTTACGCGGCTCGTGCACGTCGAGGAGCTGCTGCCGGAAATCTGCACGCTCGACTGCGGCACGCTGAATTTCGGCGACGGCGACTACATCTACGTGTCGACGCCCGCGCAGCTGCGCGCCGGCGCGAAGCGCATCCAGGAGCTTGGCGTGAAGCCGGAGCTGGAGATCTTCGACACGGGGCATCTGTGGTTCGCGAAGCAGCTGCTGAAGGAGGGGCTGCTCGACGATCCGCCGCTGTTCCAGCTGTGCCTCGGCATTCCGTGGGGCGCGCCGGCCGACACCGGCACGATGAAGGCGATGGTCGACAACCTGCCGCCGGGCGCGCACTGGGCCGGCTTCGGCATCGGCCGGATGCAGATGCCGATGGTCGCGCAGGCGATGCTGCTCGGCGGCCATGTGCGTGTCGGCCTCGAGGACAACCTGTGGCTCGATCGCGGCGTGCCTGCGTCGAATGGCTCGCTCGTCGAGCGTGCGCGCGAAATCGTCGAGCGTCTCGGCGGCCGCGTGCTGACGCCGGCCGAAGGGCGCCGCAAGCTCGGCCTGCCGCCGCGCGGCGAGCGTCCGCTCGAACGCCGCGCGATTGCCGAATTTGCGTGAAGTCACGCTGCATCACGGCGGCGCGCGCGTGAGCGGCCGCCACCCGATTCCACTCGATTAGAAGGATGCGTTTGTCATGGCTGTGATTACCGACATCAAGACGTTCGCCGCAATCGGCACCGGCGTGATCGGCAGCGGCTGGGTTGCCCGCGCGCTCGCCCACGGTCTCGACGTGGTGGTATGGGATCCCGCGCCCGGCGCGGAGAAGCAATTGCGTGCGAACGTCGCGAACGCGTGGCCCGCGCTCGAACGCGTCGGCGTCGCGCCGGGCGCCGATCCGGCGCGCCTGCGCTTCGTCGCGACGATCGACGAATGCGTCGCCGGCGCGGACTTCATCCAGGAAAGCGCGCCCGAGCGCGAAGCGCTGAAGCTGGAGCTGCACGAGCAGATCAGCCGCGCGGCGAAGCCGGACGCGATCATCGCGTCGTCGACTTCAGGGCTGTTGCCGACGGATTTCTATGCGCGCGCGACGCATCCGGAGCGCTGCGTGGTCGGCCATCCGTTCAATCCCGTGTACCTGCTGCCGCTCGTCGAGGTGCTCGGCGGCGAGCGCACGTCGCCCGAAGCGGTGGAAGCGGCGATCGCGATCTATCGTCGCCTCGGGATGCGGCCGCTGCACGTGCGCAAGGAAGTGCCGGGCTTCATCGCGGACCGGCTGCTCGAGGCGCTGTGGCGCGAGGCGCTGCATCTCGTCAACGAAGGCGTCGCGACGACGGGCGAGATCGACGACGCGATCCGTTTCGGCGCAGGCATCCGCTGGTCGTTCATGGGTACGTTCCTGACCTACACGCTCGCCGGCGGCGATGCGGGCATGCGACACTTCATGCAGCAGTTCGGCCCGGCGCTCGAACTGCCGTGGACGAAGCTCGTCGCGCCGCAGTTGACCGACGCATTGATCGACCGCGTCGTCGACGGCACGACCGAGCAGCAGGGCACGCGCAGCATCAAGGAGCTCGAGCGCTATCGCGACGAGTGCATTACCGAGGTGCTGCGCGCGATCGCCGCGGTGAAGGCGCGGCATGGGATGCGTTTCGAGGACTAGGCGAGGACTTGACGATGACGGGCGATACCCCGCTGACGATATACCGGGACGTCGTGCGGCCCGAATGGGTCGACTACAACGGGCACCTGCGCGATGCGTTTTACCTGCTGATCTTCAGCTTCGCGACTGATGCGCTGCTGGACCGCATCGGTCTCGACGACGCGACTCGCAAGTCGCGGGGGCGCTCGGCCTACACGCTCGAGGCGCACATCAACTACCTGCACGAGATCAAGGAAGGCCGGCGCGTGCGTGTCGATGCGCGCGTGCTCGCGCACGACGCGAAGCGGCTGCATCTGTATCTGGAACTGTTCGCGGACGGGCTCGACGAGCCGGTGTCGGCGAGCGAGCAGATGTTGCTGCACGTCGATACGCGCGACGGCGCGAAGTCGGCGCCGTTCGATGCCGATGTCGCGGAGCGGGTCGCGGCGCTGCATGCGTTGCAACGCGATGTCGCGCCGCCTGGGTATGCGGGGCGCGTGATTGGCTTGCCGGTGCGCCGTTAGCGCGGCACAAGGAGCCTGGCCGATGCTCGAGCCTGAAATTGCGGCGTTCGTCGAAGCGGTCGACGCATGGTATCCGGCGGACGCCGCCGCGCAAACACCGGCCGAGCAACGCCGCTTATACGAGCGCTTCGCGGCGGCGTGGACGCCTGCCTCGTTGCCGGATGGCATCGTGCAGGAAGACGCCACATTCGATGCGCCGGACGGACGTGCGATCGCGCTGCGTTGCTACCGTCCCGCACACGACGCGCCGCGCGGGACGGTGCTGTTCTTCCATGGCGGGGGCTTCGTCGTCGGCTCGCTCGACAGCCATGCGTTGATCACCGCGCGTCTTGCGGCCGACACGGGGCTTGCCGTGATCGCGACGGATTACCGGCTCGCGCCCGAGCATTCGGCGCCCGCCGCGCTCGACGACTGCCTGGCCATCGCTCGCGCGGCACGCGCGGCGCGGCTGCCGTTCGGGCCTTGCGCGCGCCCGCTGACGCTCGCGGGCGACAGCGCGGGCGGTATGCTTGCGGCGGCTGTCGCGACGTCGCTGCGCGACGCAGCGGAGGGCGGGATCGACGGCATCGCGCTCGTCTATCCGATGCTGGGCAGCGAGCCGCAACGGCCGGCGCGTGACACCGAAGCGCACGCGCCGCTGCTGACGCTCGACGATGTCTATCGCTATCGCGCGCTGTACTGGGGAAACGGGCCGCCGCCGCGCGTGACGGTGCCGCTCGATGCCGCGCGCTTCTACGGCTTGCCGCCGGTTCTCGCGATCGGCGCGGAGCACGATCCGCTGCGCGACGATGCGCGGGTCTACGTCGAACGGATTCGCGACGCAGGTGGCGTCGCGCGTTTCTGGCTAGGGGAAGGGCTCGTGCACGGCTGCTGGCGTGCGCTCGATACGAGTCCGCAGGCGGCGCGGATGCATCGCGAGATCGCGGCGTTCGTGGTCGCGCCACGCGCGTGATCCGCTGCGTGCAACAGCGGGCATTCGAACGCGCGAACCGTTGACGTCGACGCATTCGCCGTGGCCGGCGAAAAAGCGCCCGGACGCAACGCGCCCGGGCGAAGCCGTCCCTTGCGGAAGCGGCGGAGGTATGCAGCTCACAAAAAAAGACGAGCCCGTCTGTGGGGCTCGTCCGGACACTTCATGCGCGATGCGCGGCGCCCGCAACGGGCGCGTGGGGCTTACTGGCCGAAGAAGACCGAGTCGCGCGGGTTCGACGTCGTCGCGGCAGCCGGGCTGCCTGCGCGGACGACCGGAGCGGCTTGCGCGCCGTAGCCGCTGTTGTCATCACCATGCACGCGCGCTTGCGCAGCCTGGATATCTTCCGGGTAGTACGGGCTCGACACGCCCGGCTTGTAACCGGCCTTCTCGAGCTGGACCAGCTCGTTGCGCACTTGCGCACGGGTCACGGTGCTTTGTGCGAATGCGCCAAACGAAGCGGACAGGGCGGTAGCGGCAACGACTGCATAAACGAGCGATTTCATGATGACCTCCGGTATTTTATTGAGTTCGCTCTCGACACCATGTCTTAAGCGATTGATGAAATCTTAGTCACCGGGGGCTTCAGGGTAAACGCCGACTTTGATTAAAGATTGTTTCCCAATTGGTAAAAATACGGCGCCGGAGTAGTCTTTCATTCTGCTTTCGTTTCAAGTCGCGCAATAAGTATGAAGAATTTGCGGGCGCCGATCAACGGATGTCCGGCGCAGCTGCCGCGGCGCCGGAGCAACCGTGCCGACGCAGACAGACGCGCGCACCCCTTCGTTACATTGCGTGATGTAACGAAGAGGTGCGCGCGTGACGCTGGCAAACGACGGAAACAGGCGGGCGCTTCTGGATGTGCGAAAACGGGCCGGGACGCCGAATCGGTGTTGAACCGGTATTACTTCCCGCCCGCCAGTGCGAACACTTCGGCGGCGGAGATCATCGCGGCCGCATTCGCGGGCGCCGGGCGCTCGGCGGGGCGGAACACTTCGTCGCCGCGCTGGATCACCTGGCGCGACAGCGCGCAGGTGCCGGTGCGCTGCGCAAAGCGGCGGCGCCAGCGTTGCTCGCCGTAATGACAGCGGCCGGGTTCGACCCAGCGGACGACGAGCAGCGTTTCGGAACGTTCGAGAATTTCGACGTGGACGTCGGCGGGATCGAGCGCAGGCAGGGATTTGGAGGCCTTCATTTGCCGTTTCCTAAAGCTCGTGCGGTTTCGGCCCGGCAGTGGATCTCACTGGCCGAAGTCGAATCCGTAGCGGTTTCCATGAGTGGTGCGCTAAATGTAAGCGTCTGTGACCGGAAAAAACATCCTGTCTGGCTCAAATTACCTTTTGCCGATTCAGAAACAATCCACGCTTATTTTCGTGGGAAACCGCAGACAAAAACGCCCCGGACGCGGAACGCCCGGGGCGGCAAAGCGGGCCGCGCCGTCGTGCCTGCTCGCTCAGGCACGGGGACGCCGCTGAGGACGGAGCGCCCGCCGGGATTGGCGGCGGGCGGATGTTGCCGCATTACCGTCGGCGGGCCCTGCACGTCATGATGGTCGGAATGCGCCGTTGGGACGCTGACACGAAAGTGACGTTCTTGTCAGGTTGTCCCGTTCCGCCATCGACGGCCCGAATGTGGCAGCGGCGCTGTACGATTGCGCGATATCGTGTGTCGTCGCGTGCCGCGCGCGAGCGGCACGCGATGACAGAAGCGGTGACCGGACGGCGATGGTACGGCGTGGGCGTGCGACGCCCGAACACGAGGACACCATGGGCGCATTGCGCATCGATTCCCATCAGCACTTCTGGCGCTATCGTTCGGACGAATACCCGTGGATCCGCACGGGCATGAGCGCACTCGCGCGCGATCGCCTGCCGGACGAACTGTGGCCGCTGCTGCATACCCAGGCGCTCAACGCGTCGATTGCCGTGCAGGCGCGCGCCGGGCGCGACGACACGCGGTTCCTGCTCGATCTCGCGCGCGACGATGCGCGCATCGTCGGCGTGGTCGGCTGGGAGGATCTTGGCTCGCCACAGCTCGCGGATCGTGTCGCCGAATGGAACAGCCCGAAACTGCGCGGCTTTCGCCATCAGGTGCAGGATGAGCACGATGTCGCGTCGTTCGTCGCGCAGCCGGATTTCAATCGCGGCGTTGCGTGGCTGCAGGCGCATGGCTACGCGTACGACGTGCTCGTGTTTCAGCGCCAGTTGCCGGACGTGCGCGATTTCTGCGCGCGCCACGATGCGCACTGGCTCGTGCTCGACCATCTCGGCAAGCCCGCGCTCGCCGATTTCAACCGCGACGACACCGCATTCGCGCGCTGGCGCGCTGCGCTGCAGGCGCTCGGCGCGTTGCCGCACGTCGCGTGCAAGCTGTCCGGGCTCGTCACCGAAACGGACTGGCGGCGCGGCTTGCGGGCGCAGGATATCCGGCACATCGAGCGGTGCCTCGACGCGGCACTGGAAATCTTCGGCCCGCAGCGGCTGATGTTCGGCTCCGACTGGCCGGTCTGCCTGCTCGCCGCGTCCTACGACGAAGTCGCGTCGCTGGTCGAACGATGGGCGGTGAGCCGCCTGTCGGTGGCCGAGCGGCGCGCCGTGTGGGGCGGCAGCGCGGCGCGTTGTTATGGGGTGCCGGCGTGAACGCGCGGGATTGATGCGCAGCGTCAACGGCGGGGCGACACGTACGCCTATTGTCGGCCGCACCGCGCGGTTGATGTTCCTGAACATGGTGCGACATGCTTGGCTGGACGATGTCATGTGGCGGGTAGTTGCTGGCCGATCTGAGCGGTAGGCGTGGTTTGCTGCAATCAGCTTCGTCGTTTCCGACGCGAGACTGGATACATCGGATGAGTGTGGCTCCCGCCACCGCAGTCGACTTCCGATTCCTTGAATCCTCAGTCAATTGACTTTCGCGCGCCTCCACTTGGTGTTCGTGGGCAACGCCTGCCCCCGACTTGTCCGACCAGCGGCAACGAGCGCCCGAATAAGGGATTTTCCCGGTGACAGTCAAAAGCCTGGCCTCCTAATATTGCATCCATCGCTGCACACAAATAAATGTGCAATTATGTGTGGTGGATGCTTGTCGTATCCGGGATTACCCTATACAGGAGGGATCAACAATGGTTCGGCTGTCTCGTTTTACTCGTCAGGCCCTGATGTGCGTCGTGGCTGCGACGTCGTTTGGCATCAGCATGCAGTCCCACGCGGACGATGCCGGCGCTTGGCAAAACGTCAAGAAAGCGGGCGTCTTGCGCTGCGGTGCAGCCGTGGCGCCGCCGTACGTGATGCGTGATCCGAAGACCGGCGCATATAGCGGATTCTTTTCGGAGCTCTGTCGCAACTTCGGACAGAACGTGCTGAAGGTGAGGGTTGAATTTGTCGACACGACCTGGGACAACATTGTCGCTGGCCTGCAATCGGACAAATGGGATCTGGCGATGGCATTGAACGACACGCCTGAACGAGAGAAGGCGATCTCGTTTTCCGATCCCGCTACGGACTTCAATGTCTCGTTCGTGTACAACAAGAACAATCCAAAGATCCCGAAATCGATCCGTTCGATTGCCGACATCGACAAACCGGGGGTCGTGATCGCCGACATGTCGGGTTCTGCCCAGGATCGCGCGATTGCGCCGCTATTCAAGCAGGCCACGATCATGCGTTTGCCGGGCAACGACGAAATCCGCCTGGCACTCCTCTCCAAACGCGCCGATTTACTCGCGGATGCGAACATCACCAACATGCTGCTGACGGAGGCGCATCCGGAATGGGCGGTCGCATTTCATCCGCAACCTGCAATCGCGCAGCAGGAAGTCGCCTTTGGCGTTCGCAAGGATACGCCGCCTGCCGATATGAAAGTTCTCAATACATGGATCAATGAACAGGTGAAGTCCGGCGCAGTCGACAGGCTCGTCAAGTCGTCCGTTCAGTCGATGCTCGCCGAGCAGAAAAAATAAGCCCGGTCGCGACCGGGTGGAATCGCAAGTCGTGCGGGCATCCACGTCAAATTCGGGGCACCACCTGTCTGACGCATACGCCAGGGCACTCGTCCACCGGGTGCCCTGTTTTTTTTGCATCGCCGGTTTCGGCCTGCATCGTCAGTGCCTGTCGTGGTGGCGCTTCCATTCCGCGCTGCGGCGTTCGTTCTTCTCCGATCTCAGTGATTTCCCTCGGTCCGGCAACGAGCCGTTGACACTCGAGATTTTGGTCGCCTACGATGCATACATCGATGCATGCAATGAAGCGCGCAGAATTGTCTGGATTCCGAGGGCCGCGGCGTTCCGGTCCGGCCATCAAGCGTTTGAGATTCGTTTCGCTGGAGACATATCCATGCAGTCACCTCAATTCGCGGTTGATCATCCGACCAGCCCAGTCAGTGCCGGCGGCGCTTCAAATCCCGCGCGCGGCGATTTCGTTCAGCTTCATGAGGTCTACAAGTCGTACGGCGAGAACCTGGTGGTGATGGACCGGATGAACCTGGACATGCGGGCGGACGACCGGCTCGTGATCATCGGTCCGAGCGGCAGCGGCAAGAGCTCGCTGCTGCGCGTAATGATGGGACTCGAAGGGATTCAGGGCGGCGAGATCGCGTTCCAGGGCAAGCCGTACATCCATGGCGCGGATTCGGGCCGGACGAAGCGCATCGACGCGAAGCTGCAGAAGCAGATCGGCATGGTGTTCCAGCACTACACGCTGTTTCCGCACCTGTCGGTGCTGGGCAACCTGATCCTCGCACCGGTGAAGGCCGGCGGCATGTCGAAGGCGGAGGCGACCGAGCGGGCCCGCACGTATCTCGCGCGCCTCGGCCTCGAAAGCAAGCTGCACGCGTACCCGAGCCAGTTGTCGGGCGGGCAGAAGCAGCGTGTCGCGATTGCGCGCGCGCTGATGCTCGAGCCGAAGCTGATGCTGTTCGACGAAGTGACGTCGGCGCTCGATCCGGAGATGGTCGTCGAAGTGCAGAACGTGATGCTGAAGCTCGCCGAGCAGAAGATGGCGATGATCATCGTCACGCACGACATGCACTTTGCGCGCGACATTGCGACGCGCGTGGTGTTCTGCGCGGGCGGCAAGATCGTCGAGGAGGGGGCGCCGGCGGAGATGTTCAAGTGTCCGAAGGAAGCACGCACGCGGGATTTTCTCACTAAAGTCCTGCATCTCGATTGAGGTCGGCGCGATGAACTACCAATTCGATTTCAATTTCCTCGCCGGCAGCGTCGGCAAGCTGCTGGATGGTCTCTGGGTGACGCTCGAGCTTGCGCTGGCGGCGAACGTGATGGGCATCGTGCTCGGCTTCGTGCTGTGCCTGATCGTGATGAGCCGCTGGACGATCGTGCGGTGGCCGGCGCAGCTGTTCATCGAGTTCTTCCGCTGCACGCCGGCGCTGCTGCAGATCGTCTGGTTCTTCTACTGCATCCCGATGATGGTCGACGTGTTCATCGATCCGATCGCGATGGGCGTGCTCGCGCTCGGCCTGAATCTGACCGCGTTCAACGCCGAAGCGTATCGCGCGGGCGTGCAGGCGGTGCCGAAGGAGCATCTGGATGCGTGTGTGGCGCTGGGGCTGAAGCCGTGGCAACGCACGCTCTACGTCGTGCTTCCGCAGGCGCTGCGCAGCGCGATGCCGGTGCTGATGACGAACGGGATCGGCACGCTGCAGCAGAGTGCGCTGGTGGCGATCGTCGCGGTGGCGGACCTGATGTACGTCGGCAAGAGTCTGGCGACCGAAGCGTACCGGCCGCTCGAGACCTACACGGTGGTTGCGTTGATTTACTTCGCGCTGTCGCTGCCGATCGCGCGGCTGGTCCACGTGATCGAGCGTCGCCAGGACGCGGCGATGCAGCGCTGAGGAGCAAGCACATGTCACTCGATTTTTCGATCGTCCTGCCGTACTGGATGGTGTTGCTGAAAGGGCTGTGGCTGACGTTGGCCATCACCAGCGGCTGCGCGGTTGTCGGCAGTGTGGGCGGATTCGTGCTGAGTCTGCTGCGCATGTCGCCGTCGCGCTGGATGAAGGCGCTGACGACGCTCTATGTGGAGTTTTTCCGAGGCACGCCGCTGCTGATCCAGCTGTTCTGGGTGTTCTTCTGCTTTCCGGTGATCTTCCGTTTGCCGATACCGCCGTACCTGTCGGTGCTGATCTCGCTGACGCTGTACATGGTGGCGATCACGAGCGAGACGTTCCGCGGCGCGCTGAAGTCGATCTCGTCGGAGCAGCATGACGCGTGCATCGCGCTGAGCCTGACGCCGCACGTGAAGATACTCTACGTGATCTTTCCGCAGGCATTGCTGCGCGCGATACCGCCGCTGCTGTCGAATGTCGTGAGCCTGTTCAAGGAGAGTGCGCTGATATCGTCGGTCGGCATTGCGGATCTGATGTTCGTCGGGCAGAACATTTCGAACAGCACCGCGCATCCGGTGGAGTTCCTGACGACCGTGGCGCTCATCTACTTCGTGGTTGCCTTCCCGCTGACGCGTCTTGTCGGCTTGGTGGAATCGCGATTCCTCAGGCGCTTTGCCTATTGACCCCGTTGACCCCGTTGACCCCGTTGACCCCGTTGACCCCCATTCTCACGCTGGAGAAATCCCATGCAATTGAAAGGTATCCTGCCCGCCCTCGTCACGCCGTTTGATGCATCAGGCGCCGTCGATCACGACACGCTCGCCGACATCCTCGAGTTTCAGCTCAAGGCCGGCGTCAAAGGGTTTGTTCCGCTCGGGTCGACCGGCGAGTACTACGCGCTGACGAACGACGAGCGCCGCGCAGTCCTGAAGACCGTGCGTGAAGTCGTTGGCGACCGGGGCATCCTGATCGCGGGCGCGAATGGCTCCTCGACGCGCGAGGTGATCGAGCAGGTCCAGCAGACGCGCGATGCGGGCTTCACCAACCTGCTGATTGCGCCGCCGTACTACGCACTCCCGTCGCAGGACGAGCTGATCGCGCACTACGACGCGATTCTCGCTGCTGTCCCCGACGTGAACGTCGTGCTGTACAACTACCCGGTTCGCACCAATGTCGAAGTGGGCTACGGTGTGCTCGACGCGTTCAAGGACAATCCGCGCGTGATCGGCATCAAGGAAAGCAGCGGCAATCTGCTGCGCGCGATCGAGATCGGCACGAAGTACAAGGATCACTACCAGCTGTCTTGCGGTTCCGACGATCAGGCGCTCGACTTTTTCCTGTGGGGCGCGAGCAGCTGGATCTGTGGACCGGCGAACTGCTTCGTGAAGCCGGTCGTCGATTTCTACAACAAGTTCTCGGCCGGCGATATTCGCGGCGCGCAGGCGGTGATGGTCTCGCTGTTCCCGGTGATGGCCAGCATGGAAGAGGGCAAGTTCATCCAGAAGGTGAAGTATGGCTGCGAGCTCGCGGGCTTCAAGGTTGGCAACGCGCGCATGCCGCTGCAGCCGCTGACCGATGCGGAGAAGGCTGCATTCCGCAAGGTGTTCGAAGCATCGCAGGCCTGATGCCGTGGCGCCGGCATCGTCGGGTGCCGGTGCCGACTGAACGAGACGACGGAAATGACTCGACACGTATTTCGATGCATCGAACGCAACACCGAACGGATGCCGGTTCCCATGGCGATCGACGGCGCGCCCGTGTTGCACGACGTCGACGATTCACGACCCTGCGCACAGGGCTTCGACTTGCTGGAGTGTATGAATTGAATGCGATTCCCCAAACGTCCGCCCCGAATGCGCAGTCTGCCGGGAAGACATCCGCCGTTGTGATCGGCGGCGGGATCGTCGGTGTCTGCTGCGCACTGTATCTGCAGCGCGAAGGGTATGCGGTCACGCTGATCGACCCGGCCGCGCCAGGCGACAGCACCGCGAAATGGAGCTGCGGCCAGATCGCGGTCAGCGAAATCATTCCGTTGTCGAAGCCGGGCATCCTGATGAAGGTGCCGGGCTGGATGATGGATCAGAAGGGCCCGCTCGCGCTCAGGCCGAGCGCGCTGCCCGGCATTCTGCCGTGGTTCTTCCGCTTCGCCGCGTGCGCGCGGCATTCGAAGCTCGAGTCGATCGCGCGCGCGATGGCGACGCTCACGCACGATGTGTTTGCGGACTTTGCGCCGCTGCTCGATGCGTGTGCAGACAAGGCACTGATGGGCGAACGGCCGATCATCGAAGTGTTCGACGATCCGGCCGGGATTGTGCATGAGCAGCCGCATCTGGACTTGCGTACGTCGCTCGGGTTCAGGTCGCAGCGCCTGAATGCGGCCGAGATCGGCGATCTGGAACCGGCGTTGGCCGGCAAGTTTCAGCACGGCCTGCTGTTCCCGGACTGGCGCGCAGTCAGCGATACCGAAGGGTTCATCGCCGCACTCACCGAAAGCTTCATCGAGCAGGGCGGCCGCCGCGTGCGCATGGAGGCAGCACGCATCGACGAATCGTCGGGGCGCGCGACGGGCGTCACGCTTGCGAATGGCGAGCGCATCGCCGCCGCGCATGTCGTCGTCGCGGCAGGCACGGGCTCGCGCCGCTTCTTCGATGCATTGGGCGTGCACGTGCCGCTCGAAGGCATCGCCGGCTATCAGGCGGTGCTGCCGCATCCGGGCGTCGAATTCAGGCACTCGGTGATTTATGCGGATGGCGGTTTCTGCTTCAGCCCGTTTACACGTGGGTTGCAGATCGGCGGCACGATCGAGTTCGCGGGGCGCGATGCGAAACCGAATTTCAGGCGTGCGGAAATCATTCTCGAGAAAGCGAAGCGGGTTCTGCCCGAGTTGCGCACGGACGGGTTCGAGTACGGCGTCGGTTACCGTCCGTTCCTGCCGGATACGAAGCCGATCATCGATCGTTCGCGCCGGCTGCCGAACGTGTTCATGGCCTTCGGCCACGGTCAGCTTGGTCTCACGCTCAGCGCGACGACGGGGCGCTTGATCGGCGACCTGGTCGCCGGTCGACAAACGAAACAGGATCTTGCACCGTTCAGCGCATATCGATTCTGAACAGGCGGCATTGGAAAGCGGAGAACGTGATGCGCTGGAACAGGACAATCACGATGGTGAGTTGCCACGCGGAAGGCGAAGTAGGCAACGTGGTGACGGGGGGGATTATCAACGTCCCCGGAAAGACCATGTTCGAGAAGATGCTCTATCTCGAGGAACATGGAGACGAATTGCGGAAGATCTGTCTCTTCGAGCCGCGTGGTTCGGTGAATCACAACGTCAATTTCATCTTGCCTGCGACGGACGAACGCGCGCAAATGGGCTACGTGATCGGCGAGTCGACGGAATACGTGGCGATGTCCGGCTCGAATACCATGTGCGTTGCAACCGTCCTGCTCGAGACCGGTATTGTCAAGATGGCGGAGCCGGTGACCGAGCTCGTTCTGGAGGCCCCAGCCGGACTGATTGCGGTACGCTGCGACTGCTCCGACGGAAAGGTAACGCGCGTCGAATTCACCAATCAGCCAGCGTTTGTCGCGCATCTCGATGCGCATATCGAGGTGCCGGGCCTTGGTGACATAAAGGTCGACGTCGCGTACGGGGGGATGACGTACGTACTGGTCGATGCCGAATCGCTGGGTTTCCGGATTACGGCGGATGAGGCACGCGAGCTCTGCGAACTCGGTCAACACATCAAGGCTGCCGCGGCGGAGCAACTGCCGTTCTCGCACCCATTGAATCCGTTGATCAAGGGCGTGACGAATACGCAATTCATGGGCCCGTTGAAACACGAAAACGGGAAGCTTCTTGCCCGCAACACCGTCATCGTGTCGCCGGGGCGTTGCGATCGCTCGCCCTGTGGTACCGGTACGTCGGCGCGGCTTGCCGTGATGCACGCAAAAGGTCTCATAGACATCGGGGAAACCTTCATCCACGAATCGATCACGGGCTCGAGATTCGAAAGCCGTGTCGCTTCAACCACGCAGGTCGGAAACCTTGCCGCGGTTGTGCCGGTTGTCTCGGGGCAGGCCTGGATTACGGGGATTTCGCAAATCGGCGTCGATCCGACTGATCGATTCCAGACCGGATTCACGTTGGCGGATACGTGGCTGGAAGCCGTCGACGACAGACTCGTCAAATCACGCAAGCAGGGATCGGACACATGAACACATACGACCAACTTTTCATCAACGGCGGCTGGGTCGCGCCGGTCAGGCGCGGAACGTTCGACACCGTCGATCCCGGCACCGAGAAGGTCATTGCGAAAGTCGCAGCAGCGACACCGGAAGACATCGACCTGGCGGTGACGGCTGCCCGAAATGCATTCGACGAGGGGCCGTGGCCGCGCATGAGCGGCGCCGAGCGCGCCCGGGTGCTGCGGGCGATCGGCACAGGAATTCGCGATCGCCTGGATGAATTGGCCGAGATCGAGGTGCGCGACAACGGCAAGCCGCTGCCGGAGGCGCTGTGGGATCTGGGCGACGCGGCAGGCTGCTTCGAGTTCTATGCCGGTCTCGCTGAACAGCTCGACACGAATGCGGAAAAGCCGGTCGCACTGGCCGACGATCGCTTCAGCTCGATTGCGAGAAAGGAGCCGGTCGGCGTCGCCGGCGCGATCATCCCGTGGAATTTCCCGATGCTGATGGCGGCGTGGAAGGTCGCGCCGGCGCTTGCCGCCGGCTGCACGATGGTGTTGAAACCGTCGGAGCTGACGCCGCTGACCGCCCTCGAGCTGGCCGGGATTGCTGACGCGGCAGGGCTTCCTGCTGGCGTGCTGAACGTCGTGACCGGTCTCGGTCAGGACGCGGGTGCGCCGCTCGCCGAGCATCCCGGCATCGACAAGCTCGCGTTCACCGGCAGCGTGCCGACCGGCAGCCGCATCATGCAGGCCGCCGCGCGCGACATCAAGAACGTGAGTCTGGAACTCGGTGGAAAGTCGCCATTCATTGTGTTCGACGACAGCGACATCGACGCAGCCGTCGAGTGGATCATGTTCGGCATTTTCTGGAACCAGGGCGAGGTGTGCTCCGCAACCTCGCGCGTGCTCGTGCAGCGTGGCATTTACGCGCGCGTACTTGCGCGGCTCGAAGAGGAAGCGCGCAAGATCCGGATTGGCAATGGGCTCGAAGCAGGCGTGCTGATGGGGCCGATCGTGAGCCGGGGGCAGTACGACAAGGTACTGGCCGCCGTCGAACGCGGCAAGGCCGAAGGCGCCCGGCTCGTCACGGGTGGCGCGCGCCCCGCGCATCTCGATCAAGGGTATTTCATCGAGCCGGCCGTCTTTGCCGACGTGCCGGAAGACAGCTGGATCTGGCGGGAGGAAATCTTCGGGCCGGTCGTGTGCGTCCGGCCTTTCGACGACGAGACGCAAGCCGTGCGCTCGGCGAACGATTCCCGCTTCGGACTCGCGGCCGCAGTCATGTCGCGCGATCTCGATCGTTGCGAGCGCGTAGCGCGCGCGCTGCGTGCCGGCATCGTCTGGATCAACTGTTCGCAGCCGACATTTACCGAAGCGCCGTGGGGCGGCTACAAGCAAAGCGGCATCGGCCGCGAGCTCGGCGAATGGGGCTTGAACAATTATCTCGAAACCAAGCAGATTACGCGCTACGACAGCGACAAGCCGTGGGGCTGGTACATCAGGTAACGATCGAGGGTAATCATGCGCTGGAAGAAAACGCTGCAACTCGTCGACGTCCACTGCGAAGGCGAAATCGGCAAGGTCATTACCGGGGGCGTGATCGACGTTCCCGGCAAGACCATGCTCGACAAGATGAACTACATCAACGAAGTTGACGACAGCCTGCGTCGGCTCGTGGTTCTCGAGCCACGCGGCTGCCTGCAGATGTCGGTCAATCTGCTGCTGCCGCCGACGCGCCCGGAAGCGCACGCCGGCTTCATCGTGCTGCAGGCGGACAAGGCGCATCCGATGTCCGGCAGCAATGCGATCTGCGTCGTGACAGCGCTGCTCGAGCTGGGCATGGTGCCGATGCGGGAACCGGAGACGGAGGTCGTGCTGGACACGCCCGCGGGCCTCGTGACCGCACGCGCGACATGCCGGGACGGGCGTTGTATCGGTGTCGCGCTGGACATGGTGCCGGCGTTCGTCGAACGGCTCGACTTCTCGTTCGAGGTCGAGTCGCTCGGCAGCATCACGGCCGATATCGCGTTCGGCGGCGTCTACTACGCGCTGATCGACGTCGACCAGGTCGCGCTCGAGATCGCGCCCGAAAATGCGCGGAAGCTCGCGGACCTCGGGGTGCGGCTGAAGGACGTGATCAATCGGCAGATCCGCGTTCAGCATCCGCTGTACCCGCAGATCGACGAGGTCGCTTACGTGATGTTCAGGAATCGCGTGAGCGACGACCTGTACCAGACCTGCACGACATTGCCGCCGGGGCGCGTCGACCGGTCCCCATGCGGGACCGGCAGCTCGGCCAATCTCGCGACGCTCGCCGCGCGCGGCCGCGTGCAGACCGGCAGCCGCCTGACGTCGCGTTCGACGATCGGCGGCGAATTCCGGATCGAGTGCCTGGGGACGACCGAGGTCGGCGGCAAGCCGGCGGTGTTGCCGCGGGTGCACGGGCGGGCGTGGCTGTACGGCATTCAGCAGCTCGGTGTCGATCCGGACGATCCGCTCGCGGCCGGATTCATGCTGAGCGATACATGGGGCGCCGGCTTCCCGGGCACCGGGGGTTAGGCGCGGTGTTACACTCGGGCGCACGTCCGGGTTTGCGGGCTAATGATCGAACGGGTGGCAGGATGAACAAAGAGGCACAAGAGACGGAGGGCGCTGGTCGTCGGCATGGTGGGCGATACGTTTATGAGGAACTGCGCAAGCAGATTCTCACGCTGAAACTGAAGCCGGGCGCCCCGCTCGACGAAATCTCGCTTGCGGCCCAGTTCGGCCTGTCGCGCTCGCCGGTGCGCGATGCGCTGGCCCGGCTCATCAGCGAAGGGCTGGTGACGATCCTGCCGAACCGCACGACGCTCGTTACGCCGTTCGAAATCGAGGAGTTCCCGAAGTACATCTCGGCGCTCGACCTGATTCAGCGAGCCGTGACGCGTCTGGCGGCCACGCACAGGACGGCCGCGGATCTCGAGCGGATCCGCAACGCCGACGATATCTACATGAAGGCAATCGACAGCGGCGATTTCCAGGCGATGTCCGAGACGAACAAGGCGTTTCACATGGCCATTGCGCATGCGGCGAACAACCCGTATTTCGTCGTCTACTACGAACGGTTGCTCGGAGAAGGGCAACGGCTGCTCCATCTGCATTTCGACTACACCGTCACGTCACCCACCGCGTCGAAGCTCGATCGCGACCATCTCGAGATCATCGAGGCGATTGCGAAGCGCGACGCCGACGCCGCCGAAAAGGCTGCGCATGAACATACGATGCTGTTCCAGAAGCGTTTCCTCGATTACATGAAGCAGAACATGCTGGAGTCGATGCCCGTCGCGTAAAGCAATCGGCACGACCCTAGCCGCGAAAGCGTCGTGTCGTGCCGCAATAGGAGATACGAAAACGACGGCCCCCTAGACGAGCCCGCCGTTGACATGCAACGACTGACCGGTGATATAGCCCGCATCGCGCGAGAGCAGGAATTCGATGGCGGCCGCAACGTCTCGCGGCTGTCCTGCGCGGCGCAGCGGAATCCGTGCCTCGGTCTCGGCCATCTGCTCGTCCGTCAGCCGGTGCTCGGTGCCGGCATCCTTGTGCACGAACCCTGGAACGACACAGTTGACGGTGATCCCGGCCTTCCCGAAATGCAATGCGAGGCTGCGTACAGCCGTTTCAAGAGCCCCCTTGGAGGCCGCCGACAGCGGAGCCTGGAAAAGATCCGTGCGAAACACGTGAGCATTGATGCTTCCAATGGCGACCATCCGGGCTGCCGGCGAATGCATCAGATAGGGCGCCGCCGCGCGAGCCAGCGAGAAGAAGCTGTACACGTTTCCCCTGAACGCGTAGTCGAGATCCGCGAAGCTGCCCTCGTCAAAGCTCTTCATGACCGGGAAACCGGCATTCGCGACAATCCCGTCGAGTCGCCCGAACTCGGTGGCCGCTGCGCCAACGAGTCTCGACGCAAGCGCTTCGTCGGTCAGATCCCCCAATACGGTGACAACTTTCGTTCCCTTTGACGCGACAGCATCGGCGATGCCATCAAGCTGTTCGCGAGACTTTCGGGTGTGAAGCACGAGGCCCTGATATTTGCCCGCGAGCCGCAGCGCGGTGGCAGCCCCGATTCCCGTCGCTGCGCCGGTAATCAGCACGATCCTTTCGTCCATGTGTTCTGTCCTGTCAGAGTGAATGCATGTGGATGGGTACGCGTGGCCGCGCGTTGATCGGGGCGTGGATTGCGCGCCTGTCGTCGACGAATGTATTGCGCATCGTCAGGACGCCAATTAGTCTTTTGCATATCGGAGTATCAACATCTACTTGTCCTCGTCTGCAAGTATTGCCGGTGCCATCGAGACACCAGCGCATTCGGAGGAGAACACCGTATCATTGTGCATTGGGCTCATTTCAGGGAAGGCAGATGGCGAAGCCAGCAGCAGAAAACCACTCCGGCAAGGAAACCGGGGCCGCTCGGGTCTACGTGACGTTACGCAACGAGATCCTTACGATGAAACTCACGCCAGGGACTCCCCTGGACGAGGTGGGACTCGCCGAGCGCTTCGACATGTCGCGTTCTCCAATTCGCGAGGCGCTGGTGCGCCTGTCCGCTGAAGGGCTGGTGACGATTCTTGCGAATCGCAGCACCATGGTTGCACCGATGGACTTTGGCCGGGTACCCGAGTTTCTCGACGCGCTCGATCTCCTGCAGCGCGTGACGACGCGATTGGCCGCACTGCACCGGACGACTGCGGATCTCGCAAAAATCCGCGACGCACAAAAGGCGTACGAAAAGGCGATAGCGGCGAGCATCAAGTCGGGAGACAGTCTTGGCATGATCGAAAAGAACTACGAGTTTCATATGGCCATCGCAAGTGCGGGACGGAACACGTACTTCGCCGATCTGTATCGCAGACTCCTCGAAGAAGGGCGCCGCATGATGCACCTGCATTTCGAATTCAAGGCGCTCGACCCCGACATCAGCGCCCAGGAGATGGCGAGCGACCACACGGAGATCGTGAATGCGATCGACATGCGCGATGCCGACCGTGCGGAAGAGTACGCTCACCACCATGCGGTGCAATTCAAGGGGCGATTCATGGAATTCATGGACCGCAACCTGACGGCCAGCGTGCCACTCGAATACAAGCGCCCAAGTCGCGTACGCTCGAAATCCGAAGTGTCCTGACAGGTTTTCGTGCCGCCTTGATCACCGCGGCACGCTCTGGCTCCCGCTACTCATCAGGCTCATCCCTCGGCCGAACTTGCGGGAGCGGGGGCGCCAAGTGCGCCGCCAACGGCCCAAAGCGAACGGTCCACTTCGTTGATGACGACTTGCACATCCGAGATCGCACATCGGGCTATCCGCGCGGTCTCCCGGGTGAGCGCCTCGGCCAGCTCCGATTTCTGCTGGTGCGTTCTGCCTGACAGCATCTCGAGATGAATAATGGGCATGACAGCTCCGCTAGGTTTCAATAGTCAAATTTCCGCCTGACTGCGTCAGGGATCGCGCGCGCCGGCCGGCTCCGTCCGACAGCCGTGGCCGTCGTGAACATCTTGTCTGCGCGTTGCCGGCGGCATCGCCAATACCGTTCCGTCTGACGATCTTAAGTCGACAAAATGTCGGCATATGGTCGCGCCATACGGAATCCGTGTCAATTGTCTGGTGCGACCAGACCGAAAACGACGCTGATTGCGCCGCCCTCGTATACCCCTATCACCCACCCCAAAGGCTTGTTCCACAAGCCTTTTCTGGCTCGCGCTTCGTCAGATCCTTTTTTTCTCCGTTGACAATGTCGTCATTTGATCGACAATGTGATGGTGGCTGACAGTCTCCAGGAAGTCGATGTCGGGAGCACGAAAAAGGCGCCGCTCCTGCGCACGGATTGGTCTGGAACTGCCACGCAATGGGTAGAGGCATTCGCACCGCGCAAATACTGAACGGATGGAACTATGGCAAGCGCACGCATTGGCGTTGACATCGGCGGCACTTTCACCGATCTCGTCCTTCTCGACGAAAACGGACAAGTCGCCTACACAAAAGTCTCATCGACCCCGGCCGCTCCCGAAGAAGCGGTACTGATCGGCGTCGAACGAATCCTGAAGCAGGCAGGACTGCGCACCTCCGATGTCACCGAGGTGTTGCACGGCACGACGGTGGGTTCCAACACCATGCTTCAGAAGGTCGGGGCCAAATGCGGTCTCATCACGACCAAAGGCTTTCGCGACATTCTCGAGATCGGCCGCGTTCGTACGCCGACGATGTTCGACCTGTCGTGGGACAAGCCCATTCCGCTGGTGGAGCGGCGGTACCGCATCGAAGTCAATGAACGCGTGCTGGCATCGGGACAGGTATTGCAGCCCACGCCGATCGACGAAGTCATCGAAGCCGGTGAATTCTTCCGTCGTGAGGGTGTGGAATCGGTCGCCATCTGCTTCATCAACTCGTACAAGAACGGGCAAAACGAAGCAGCAGCGCTTGCTGCATTCCAGGAGGCTTTCCCCGAGATCAGCGTGACCGCGTCGATCTCGGTGTTGCCTGAGCTGCGCGAATACGAACGCACGTCGACCACCGTAGTCAATGCGTACGTGCTGCCGGCTTTGCGCACCTATCTGACCCGCCTCGAGACCGGGCTGAAGCGGATTGGCGTCAACGCACCGCTGCTCGTGAGCAATTCGAACGGCGGCCTTTCCAGCGCACGGGTGGCTCAAGACACGCCGGTGTTCTTCATTTCGTCCGGACGCTCGGCTGGCGTCGTGGGTGCCGGACGGCTCGGCGAGGCTCAGGGCAACAAGGAACTCGTCGTGTTCGACATGGGCGGCACGACCGCGTCGGCATCGCTGATCCATGACGGCCAACTGGCCCGGACGAACGAATACGAATTCCGTGCGGGCATCTCGACGCCGAGCCGCTTCATCAAGGCGGGCGGCTACATGATGCGCGTCCCGACCATCGACGTTGCCGAAGTGGGGAGCGGCGCGGGCTCGATTGCGTGGATCGACGGCGGCGGCCTGCTGAGCGTTGGTCCCGTGTCTGCCGGCGCTTTCCCGGGGCCGGTTTGCTACGGTATCGGCGGCGAACGTCCGACGGTGACGGACGCGAACGCCGTGCTCGGGTTCCTGCCGCAGAAACTCGCCGGCGGCACGATGGAACTGAAGCTGGATGCTGCACGCAACGCGATCGACACACTGCTCGCGAAGCCGCTCGGCATCAGCGCCGAGGAAGCGGCCGTCGGGATCCGCGAAGTCGTGAACGTCAACATGGCCCGCACGATCAAGGCGGTTACCGTCGAGCGCGGCGTCGACCCGCGTGACTTCACGCTGGTCGGGTTTGGCGGATCGGGCCCCGTGCACGCGTGCGACCTCGCGCGCGCACTCGACATGCGGCGCGTCATTTTCCCGGCAGCGCCCGGCGTATTCACGGCGATGGGCATGCTGGCCGGCGCGGTGGAGCGCTATTTCGTGAGGCCGTCTCTCGATCTGCTCGACACGCTCGACATCGCGTCGCTGAAGGACAAGATTGCGGAGATGCGCGACGATGCGCGCAACGCGCTTGCCGACGAGGGTTATTCGCCGGATCGAATCGAATTCGTGTTCGACCTCGACATGCGCTTCCGGGGCCAGGACTACGAGATTCCGGTCCGCATTCCCGCCAAGCTCGACGATGCGGCGCGCGAGACACTGCGCGATGGTTTCCTGTCGGCCTACACCGCGATGTACGGCTACGCGTCGAAGGACGCGATCGAGTGCGCGAACGTCCGTCTTCTCGCGCGCGGCATTGCGCCGAAGACGCTCGACTTCAAGGATATCCGCAGCGCGCAACCCGCGAACGCGGAGCTCAAGCGCGAAACGCGGCGCGTGTACTTCGATCGCCAAACCGGCTGGGTCGATACCCCGATCATGCCGCGAGCGCTGCTCGACAACGAAATCGTCGGTCCCGTCATTCTCGAGAGCACCGACACCACGATCGTGATTCCGCCCAACTGGCGTGTCAGTGCCGACAAGCTCGGCTGCGTGATCGCGTCACTCGACTGAATCCATTGGAGCCAACATGACACAACGTAACGTCGATCCCATTACCTTTGCGGTCGTCAAGAACGCGCTTGACACGATCGTCGACGACATGGCGTTCGCCGTCATGCGGACGGCACGCTCGCCGATCATCCGCGACGTCCTCGACTACTCCGTGACGATGTGCGATGCGCAGGGCCGGATTCTGGCGCAGGCGAAGACAGTCGCGCTGCATCTCGGTGCGGTGCCGGATGCCGTCGATGTCGTGATCAAAAAGTATGCGGCGACCGTCGAACCGGGTGATGTGATCATCCTGAATGATCCGTACGAAGGCGGCATGCACCTGCCGGACATTTTCATGTTCAAGCCGATCTTTTATCGGAACCGGCTGCAGGGTTTTTCCGTCGTCATCGCGCATCATTGCGACGTGGGTGGCCGCGTGCCGGGCTCGAACGCGGCCGACTCGACGGAAATCTTCCAGGAAGGATTGCGCATCCCGCCGACCAAGCTCTATGTACGCGGTGAGCAGAACGAAACGCTGGTCAACATCATCAGGAAGAACGTCCGGCTGCCCGATCTCGTCCTGGGCGACCTCGACGCGCAGCTTGCCACGTGCAATATCGGCGAGCGTGAACTGCTGCGCATGCTCGACCGGTACGGCGAAGACAACCTGCGTCTCTATTTCGACGAGTTGCTCGATTACGGCGAGCGACTGACGCGTCAGGCGATCGAAGCATGGCCGGACGGCACGTACGAATTCACCGACTACATCGACAACGACGGCTTTACCAGCGACCCGATTCCGATCAAGTGCGCGATCACGGTCGCGGGTTCCCGGCTGTCGATCGACTTTGCCGGTTCGTCGCCTCAGGTGCGTGGCGCGATCAACTCGACGCTGTCGTTCGTCAAGTCGGCGACGTATTTGAGCGTCCGGTGCGTGCTCGACGCCGACGTGCCGAACAATGCAGGCGTTTACCGCTGCATCGACATTACTGCGCCCGAGGGTTCCATCCTGAACCCGCGCATGCCGGCGCCCGTCGCTGCGCGCGCGCTCACCGGCTATCGCGTCGTCGACTGCGTGTTCGGCGCGCTTGCGCAGATCGCGCCGAAGAAGGTGATGGCGGCGGGCGAGGGCGGCAATACGGTGATCGCGCTGAGCGGTTACGACAAGGATGCGAGCGAGCCTTTCATCCTGGTCGACATGATCAACGGTGCGTGGGGCGGCCGTTTCGGCAAGGATGGCATCGAAGGGGTGACCAATCCGTCCCAGAACATGTCGAACATGCCGATCGAAACGCTCGAGTCGCGCTATCCGATCGTGATGGAGGAGTACGGATTCCGAACCGATTCGGGCGGCGCGGGCCGTCATCGCGGCGGGATGGGGCTGGTGCGTCAGTACCGTGTGCTGTCGAAGCGCGTGGTCGCGCAAGTGCGCTCCGACCGCGCCGATCACGCGCCGTACGGGTTGTTCGGCGGCGCGTCCGGCGCGCCGTCCCGAAACGTGCTGAATCCCGCGACGACTGCCGAAGCCGTGCCGAGCAAGTTCACGATGGAACTGGATGCGGGCGTCGTGATTCGTCACGAGCAGGCGGGCGGTGGCGGTTATGGCAATCCGCTCGAACGCGATCTCGACGCGATCGAACGGGATTTGCGCGACGACAAGGTGACGGCCGCATTCGCCGAGCTGCATCACGGCGTGGTGCTCGATTCGGCGGGCGCGATCGATCGCACCGCGACCGAACGCAAGCGCAAATCGCTTGGGGCCTGAGGAGAAACTGATGACGACGTTCGATCTCTCGCGCTTTGCGATCAACCAGATTACGACGCCGACCTGGTCAATGCCGGCTGCGATCGACGGATATGCGCGGCAAGGCGTGCATGGCATTGCCGTCTGGCGCAAGTACCTCGAGGAGTACGGCGTTGCAGAAACGCGATCGGCGCTGCGCGCTCACGACATGTGGGTCGCGAGTTTGTGCACGAGCGAATGGTTCAATGGCGACAGCAAACACGACATGCTGCGCTCGATCGACACGAATCGCCGTCTCATCGACCATGCGGCCGAAATAGGTGCGCCATGTCTGATGATGGTGGTCGGTGGCGTTTCCAGCGACAAGGACATCGCCGGCCAACGTGCCCGCGTGCGCGATGCGCTGTTCGAGCTGCTTCCTCACGCAAGACAGTCCGGCGTCAAGCTCGGCCTCGAGCCGTTGCATCCGATGTACGCCGGGGACCGCAGCGTGCTGAACTCCATTCGCCAGGCCAACGATCTCTGCGACGAACTCGGCGATGGCGCTGCGCTCGTGGCTGACGTCTACCACTGCTGGTGGGACCCGGAATTCGAGTCCGAGCTGAGACGAGCCGGCCCGGCTCGCATTCCGACGTTCCACTACTGCGACTGGCTCGTACCGACCCGCAACTTGCGTGACCGCGGCATGGTTGGCGACGGCGTCATCGACATTCCCCGCATCAAGGGATGGCTCGACGACATCGGGTACGACGGCCCGTTCGAACTCGAGATTTTCTCCGAACTGGACTGGTGGCAGCGCGACCCGGAAGAAACCGTACGCATTGCGATCGAACGTTGCGGCCCGCATGTGGGCCCCCGAATCCCTCAATGAAAACAGGAGCCGACATGGACCAGATCGAACAACGCCTCGCGGAACTCGGGTTGAGCTTGCCGGTGGGCCCGACACCGAAGGCCAACTATGTGCCGTTCAAGCAGGTCGGAAACCTGCTGTTCATCGCAGGGCAGATTCCCGCGGCCGATGGAGAAGACAAGTTCTCAGGGAAGGTGGGGCAGGACCTCACCGTCGAGCAAGGGCAGGCTGCGGCGCGCTTGTGCGCGCTGAACATGCTCTCCCAGGTTCGCACGGCCCTTGGTGGAAGTTTTGAGCGACTCGTCGGTTGCGTGCGTCTCAGCGGCTTCGTCAACAGCGGGCCCGATTTCGGACAGCAGCCGCAGGTCATCAACGGCGCATCGGATCTGATCGTTCAAGCGCTTGGCGAGGCCGGTCGGCACACCCGCTTTGCGGTGGGGGCGAACAGTTTGCCGCGTAATGTCGCCGTTGAAATCGACGGCATCTTCGAAGTTCGTCACTGACGCGTTGCCTTTCGATTGCCAAGCAGCGCCTGGATGGGCGGATTGCCATTTCCATCGTTCGTCGCGAAACGATGGGTGGAATGTCATCCGGAATTTTCACTTGAAACCGGAAATGGAGAGGGCTATTTGATTGTTTGCGTGACGTGTAGTTCGTGACTGGCCCGATTGATCGTGAATCGAGTTGCTCTGGCGCTCGATGGACTATCTATTAATCGTCTGGCAAAGGGGGAATATCGATGGGTGGATTATCGAAATTTCCGGTTGACATGAGAAATTTTGGCTTTCTAGTATTTCCGCAACGTTTCACGCAATAAGGACTGCGACGTTGTGTGGTCGTTGCTTCCGATTCGTCTAGGCGATTACCTTCACCAGAGAGGTTCAACATGATTCAGATGTCTCGTTTCGCACGTCACGCCGTGGTGTGTGCCGCTACACTGGGTTCGCTGTTCGCGAGCGTGCCGTCGCGCGCAGATGATGGTTCCGCATGGCAAAGCGTCAAGAAGGCCGGTGTGTTGCGATGTGGCGCAGCCGTTTCTCCTCCGTACACGATGAAGGATCCGAAGACCGGAAAGTACAGCGGGCTCTTTTCCGAATTGTGCCGCGGGTTTGGCGAAAACGTCCTGAAGGTGAAGGTTGAGTTCGTCGATACGACCTGGGACAACATCGTCGCGGGCGTGCAGTCGGATAAATGGGATCTGGCGATGTCGCTCAACGATACGCCTGAACGTGAGAAGGCCATTTCGTTTTCGAAGCCGGCAATCGACTATAGCGTCACGTTTACGTACAACAAAAACAATCCGAAGCTTCCGAAGAAAATCAATGCGATCGCCGACATCGACAAGCCTGGTCTCGTCGTCACGGTGATGTCCGGTACGGCGCAGGACAAGGCCATTTCCGGCGTGCTCAAGCAGGCACAGATCATGCGCCTGCCGGGCTTCGACGAAACCCGGCTCGCATTGATGTCGAAGCGCGCGGACATGCTGGCTGACGACGTCATGACCAACATGCTCCTGGCGGAAGCGCATCCTGACTGGGCCGCCACCTTCAAGCCAGCTCCGGCACTCGCCCAGCAAGGCATTTGCTTCGGCCTGAGGAAGGAAACGCCGGCAGCCGATATCGCCGTCCTCAACCGGTACCTCGACGAGCAGATCAAGTCGGGCGCGCGAGATCGCCTCGTGAAGGTTGCGGTCAAGGAAACGCTCGAGCAGGCCAAGTAACGGATGGTCGTGGCGGTGCGGTGAAGTCGGCCACACCGTCACGCAGACCAGGTAACGGCCGGGAGAGCAGGGGCGTCGGTTTCGGTCCGTTTGACTTACACGTTGAGCGCTACTACGTGCTCGGTTATTGGGAAATCACATGTCGTCATCTCAGGTGAACGTCGTTCAGTCCTCTGCTCGGCCCGCCACTCATCCGATTCCTTCGACATCGACAGATTTCGTGCAACTGCGCGACGTCTACAAGTCGTACGGCGAGAACCTGGTGGTGATGGACCGGATGAATCTGGACATGCGGGCGGACGACCGGCTCGTGATCATCGGTCCGAGCGGCAGCGGCAAGAGCTCGCTGCTGCGCGTGATGATGGGGCTCGAAGGGATTCAGGGCGGCGAGATCGCGTTCCAGGGCAAGCCGTACATCCATGGCGCGGATTCGGGCCGGACGAAGCGCATCGACGCGAAGCTGCAGAAGCAGATCGGCATGGTGTTCCAGCACTACACGCTGTTTCCGCACCTGTCGGTGCTGGGCAACCTGATCCTCGCACCGGTGAAGGCCGGCGGCATGTCGAAGGCGGAGGCGACCGAGCGGGCCCGCACGTATCTCGCGCGCCTCGGCCTCGAAAGCAAGCTGCACGCGTACCCGAGCCAGTTGTCGGGCGGGCAGAAGCAGCGTGTCGCGATTGCGCGCGCGCTGATGCTCGAGCCGAAGCTGATGCTGTTCGACGAAGTGACGTCGGCGCTCGATCCGGAGATGGTCGTCGAAGTGCAGAACGTGATGCTGAAGCTCGCCGAGCAGAAGATGGCGATGATCATCGTCACGCACGACATGCACTTTGCGCGCGACATTGCGACGCGCGTGGTGTTCTGCGCGGGCGGCAAGATCGTCGAGGAGGGGGCGCCGGCGGAGATGTTCAAGTGTCCGAAGGAAGCACGCACGCGGGATTTTCTCACTAAAGTCCTGCATCTCGATTGAGGTCGGCGCGATGAACTACCAATTCGATTTCAATTTCCTCGCCGGCAGCGTCGGCAAGCTGCTGGATGGTCTCTGGGTGACGCTCGAGCTTGCGCTGGCGGCGAACGTGATGGGCATCGTGCTCGGCTTCGTGCTGTGCCTGATCGTGATGAGCCGCTGGACGATCGTGCGGTGGCCGGCGCAGCTGTTCATCGAGTTCTTCCGCTGCACGCCGGCGCTGCTGCAGATCGTCTGGTTCTTCTACTGCATCCCGATGATGGTCGACGTGTTCATCGATCCGATCGCGATGGGCGTGCTCGCGCTCGGCCTGAATCTGACCGCGTTCAACGCCGAAGCGTATCGCGCGGGCGTGCAGGCGGTGCCGAAGGAGCATCTGGATGCGTGTGTGGCGCTGGGGCTGAAGCCGTGGCAACGCACGCTCTACGTCGTGCTTCCGCAGGCGCTGCGCAGCGCGATGCCGGTGCTGATGACGAACGGGATCGGCACGCTGCAGCAGAGTGCGCTGGTGGCGATCGTCGCGGTGGCGGACCTGATGTACGTCGGCAAGAGTCTGGCGACCGAAGCGTACCGGCCGCTCGAGACCTACACGGTGGTTGCGTTGATTTACTTCGCGCTGTCGCTGCCGATCGCGCGGCTGGTCCACGTGATCGAGCGTCGCCAGGACGCGGCGATGCAGCGCTGAGGAGCAAGCACATGTCACTCGATTTTTCGATCGTCCTGCCGTACTGGATGGTGTTGCTGAAAGGGCTGTGGCTGACGTTGGCCATCACCAGCGGCTGCGCGGTTGTCGGCAGTGTGGGCGGATTCGTGCTGAGTCTGCTGCGCATGTCGCCGTCGCGCTGGATGAAGGCGCTGACGACGCTCTATGTGGAGTTTTTCCGAGGCACGCCGCTGCTGATCCAGCTGTTCTGGGTGTTCTTCTGCTTTCCGGTGATCTTCCGTTTGCCGATACCGCCGTACCTGTCGGTGCTGATCTCGCTGACGCTGTACATGGTGGCGATCACGAGCGAGACGTTCCGCGGCGCGCTGAAGTCGATCTCGTCGGAGCAGCATGACGCGTGCATCGCGCTGAGCCTGACGCCGCACGTGAAGATTCTCTACGTGATCTTTCCGCAGGCATTGCTGCGCGCGATACCGCCGCTGCTGTCGAATGTCGTGAGCCTGTTCAAGGAGAGTGCGCTGATATCGTCGGTCGGCATTGCGGATCTGATGTTCGTCGGCCAGAACATTTCGAACAGCACCGCGCATCCGGTGGAGTTCCTGACGACTGTGGCGCTCATCTACTTCGTGGTTGCCTTCCCGCTGACGCGTCTTGTCGGCTTGGTGGAATCGCGATTCCTCAGGCGCTTTGCCTATTGACCGAAAGAGATACCAATCCATGTCCAAACACACGTTCAAATGCATTGAAGGTCATACCGAAGGCATGCCGGTACGCATGGTGATCGAAGGTGGCCCGGATCTTCAGGGCGCAACCATGAATGACAGGCGTCTGTATTTCGTCGAGAAGTACGACTGGATTCGCCGGTCGTTGTGCCTCGAACCGCGCGGACACGGAAACATGTCGGGCACGATCTTTTATCCGCCGCTCACTGCTGAAGCCGATTTCAGCCTGCTGTACATCGAAACATCGGGCTGCCTTCCGATGTGCGGTCACGCCACGATCGGATCGGTTACGTTTGCACTGGAGACCGGGCTCGTGATTCCGAAGCAGCCCGGGCTGGTCGTCGTCGATGTTCCGGCAGGTCAGGTGAAAGCGCGTTACACGATGTCGAACGGCCGGGTGACGTCGGTTCGCTTCACGAATGTGCCCAGCTTCCTTCTCCATCGGGATGTCGAGATCACGCACGCTCATTTCGGCAAACTTGTCGTCGACATTGCCTACGGTGGAAATTTCTATCCGATCGTCGAAGTGCAGGACAACTACCCGGGATGTGAGCATTTTTCGCCAGACCAGTTGTTGGAGTGGGGACGGGAAACGCAGAGACGGGTCAACGAAGCGCTGGATGTCGTCCATCCTGACAATCCGCGGATTCGTGGTGTCAAACACTGCATGTGGACGGGCAAGCCCGTGGCCGCCGATTCGGACGGGCGCTCGGTGGTCATTGCCGGTGACACGATCGTCGACCGTTCCCCATGCGGCACCGGTACGTCCGCGCGGGTCGCGCAGCGATTCGCGCGCGGACTGTTGGCCGCAGGCCAGGCGTTCAGGCACGAGAGCATTATCGGGAGCCGGTTCGTCGGGCGCGTCGAGGCGACGACGCATCTGCAAAGCGGCTTGCCGGCTGTCTACCCGAGCATCGAGGGGCGCGCGTGGATCACGGGTCGAGGCGAACACTTCGTCGAGCAAGATGAACCCTACGCGCACGGCTTCAGTCTCCAGGAGTTCGCGAAGTGAGCGCGATTCTCCAATCACCCATCCCGAACGCGCAGACTGCCGCGAAGGAGTCCGCCGTCGTGATCGGCGGCGGAATCGTCGGCGTCTGCTGCGCGCTGTATCTGCAGCGTGAAGGGTATGCGGTCACGCTGATCGACCCGGCCGCGCCGGGCGACAGCACCGCGAAATGGAGCTGCGGCCAGATTGCGGTCAGCGACATCGTTCCGCTGTCGAAGCCGGGCATCCTGATGAAGGTGCCGGGCTGGCTGATGGACCAGCAGGGCCCGCTCGCGCTCAGGCCGAGCGCGCTGCCCGGCATTCTGCCGTGGTTCCTCCGTTTCGCCGCGTGCGCGCGGCATTCGAAGCTCGAGGCGATCGCGCGCGCGATGGCGACGCTCACACACGATGTCTATGCCGACTATGCGCCGCTGCTCGATGCATGTGCAGACAAGGCACTGATCGGCGAACGGCCGATCATCGAAGTGTTCGACGATCCGGCCGGGATTGCGCATGAGCAGCCGCATCTGGATCTGTGTACGACACTCGGGTTCAGGTCGCAGCGCCTGAATGCGGCCGAGATCGGTGATCTGGAACCGGCGTTGGCCGGCAAGTTTCAGCACGGCGTGCTGTTTCCGGGCCGGCGTGCGGTGAGCGATACCGAGGGATTCATCGCGGCACTCACTGAAAGCTTCATCGAGCAGGGCGGCCGCCGCGTGCGCATGGAAGCGACGCGCATCGACGAATCGTCGGGGCACGCGACAGGCGTGACGCTTGCGAATGGCAAGCGCATTGCGGCGTCCCACGTGGTTGTTGCGGCGGGCACGGGCTCGCGCCGCTTCTTCGATGCATTGGGCGTGCACGTGCCGCTCGAAGGCGTCGCGGGCTATCAGGCACTACTGCCGAATCCCGGCGTCGCATTCCGGCACTCGGTGGTTTATGCGGACGGCGGTTTCTGCTTCAGCCCGTTCACGCGCGGTTTGCAGATCGGCGGCACGATCGAGTTTGCGGCGCGCGATGCGAAACCGAATTTCAAGCGCGCCGAGATCATTCTCGAGAAAGCGAAGCGGGTTCTGCCCGAGTTGCGCACGGACGGGTTCGAGTACGGCGTCGGTTACCGCCCGTTCCTTCCGGATACGAAGCCGATCGTCGATCGCTCACGGCGGCTGCCGAACGTGCTCATGGCGTTTGGCCACGGTCAGCTCGGCCTGACGCTCGGCGCGACAACCGGCCGTCTGATCGGCGACCTGGCCGCCGGTCGACAAACGAAGCAGGATCTTGCGCCGTTCAGTGCGTATCGATTCAGCTGATCGGGACTGGCGATGTCAATCAGCCATCGCGCGAACCGACGACATAAATCAATTAACCGAATCAGGTGAATCATGCAGTGGAAAAAGACGTTGCAGCTCGTCGGCGTGCATTGCGAAGGTGAAATCGGGAAGGTCATTACCGGTGGCGTCATCGATATCCCCGGCAAGACGATGCTCGACAAGATGAACTACCTCAACGAGGTGGACGACAGTCTGCGCCGGTTCGTCGTGCTCGAGCCGCGAGGGTGTCTGCAAATGTCGGTCAATCTGCTTCTGCCTCCCACCAGGCCGGACGCGCATGCGGGTTTTATCGTGCTTCAGTCGGACAAGGCCCACCCGATGTCCGGAAGCAATTCGATCTGTGTCGTGACTGCGCTTCTCGAACTCGGGATGGTCCCGATGCAGGAGCCGGAGACCACCGTGGTGCTCGATACGCCGGCAGGTCTCGTCACGGCGCGCGCGACCTGTCGCAACGGACGGTGCGTCGGCGTTTCGCTCGACATGGTTCCCGCGTTCGTCGAGCAACTCGACGTGCCGATCAAGACCGACGAGTTCGGCGAGATCAGGGCTGACATCGCATTCGGCGGCGTCTACTACGCGTTGGTGGATGCGGATCAGGTCGGACTCGAAATCGTCCCCCGGAACGCGCGCCGGCTGGCGGATCTTGGGGTCAAGCTCAGGGCAGTGATCGATGAACAAGTGAACGTTCAGCATCCGCTTTATCCGAAGATCAACCAGATCGCTTACGTGATGTTTCGAAACCGGCTCGATGACACGGTCTATCAGACCTGCACAACATTGCCGCCCGGTCGTATCGACCGATCGCCGTGCGGCACCGGAAGTTCGGCCAACCTCGCAACACTGTCGGCGCGCGGAAAGATCAAGGCAGGCGGAAAACTGAAGTCGCGCTCGACGATCGGCAGCGAGTTCCATATCGAGATGCTCGGGGAAACCGAGATCGGCGGCAAACCCGCGGTATTGCCGCGCGTCACGGGCCGTGCGTGGGTCTACAGCGTCGAGCAGGTCGGCGTCGACAGCGATGATCCGCTGGCAGCCGGATTCATGTTGAGCGATACGTGGGGCGAAGGGTTCCCGGAAGCGTAATGATCGACGCGATCGCTTGTTTGCGCAAACGTCAGCGCGTCAATTTCGAAAGTGAAGGCATATGATTACTGGAAAAACGGGTGTTTTCTTCATGGTCGCGGACCCGATCGATCAAGTTCGGACACCTGAGATATTCAATCGGGTGCTGCCGCTGTGCGGTATCGATGCGGTGATGGTCCCGCTTCATGTCAAGCCGGATCACCTCGTCGATACGGTTCGCGCAGTGTTTCGTTCGCCGACGACACGCGGCATGGTGTTGTCCATTCCCCATAAGGCTGCCGCTGCCGCGCTCGTCGATCGTTGCTCCAAGGGAGCGGTGACGGCCAATGCGGTCAACGCGATCAGGAGGAACGCGGCGGGAGAACTGGAGGGCGAACTGTTTGACGGGATCGGTTTCGTCAAGTCGATGGATCGCTACTCGATGGACTATCGTGGAAAGCGCGTGTTGTTGATTGGTGCGGGAGGCGCTGGCTGTGCGATCGCGACGGCATTGGCAGCGGCCGAAGTCTCGCGGCTCGCGATTTTCGATCCGGATATGTCGAAGTCGCAGCAGCTCGCGCGCTCGATCGAGCAGCAGTATGGCGTGAGCACGTCTGCCCAGGACAGCAACGATCCGGCCGGTTTTGATCTGGTCATCAACGCGTCGCCTCTCGGGCTCAAGTCGTCCGATCCGATGCCGGTGCCGCCGGAGCGTCTGGAGCCTGCAGCTCAGGTCTGCGACATTCTGATGAAGAACCAGCCCACGCCGCTGCTCCAGGCGGCAATGTCGCGGGGCAGTGCCGTGCTGCCCGGTTTCGACATGCTGATTCTGCAAACGCCGTTGTTCTTCGATTATTTCGGCGTTCCGGAAGCGGCCGAATTGCTGCGCTGCGACGACTCGATGGTTCGTGAGCTGCTGTTTCCTTCGGAACTTCGGGATATGGTCCGCCGTAGTGCCTGATGCGAGTGGCTGTAATTTGCAGATCCAGCGATGGGCTTCGACAAGGTCATCGCCAGGACGTTTCCCAACTAGCATCACATCACAGACAGGGTTAAGGGGATTAAATGAGGACTACGTACGTAAAAACGATCGCTGTTGCTTGTTGCATCATTGCATCGAATGCCCACGCGGACAATTCGGTGACGCTGTACGGGATTGTCGACACTGGAATCATGTACATCCACAACAGCGGTGGAAAGGCAACGCAGATCATGATGGCAAGCGGAACCGAGTCGGGTTCGCGCTGGGGATTGAAGGGGAGTGAAGACCTTGGCGGTGGGCTGAAGACGATCTTTCAGATCGAGAACGGTTTCAATTCCACTTCTGGAAGCCTCGGCCAAGGTGGTCGCATGTTCGGCCGGCAGGCGTACGTCGGACTTTCCGATGCGAATGCGTGGGGTACGGTGACGCTCGGCCGGCAGTACGATCCGCTCATCGATCTCGTGCAACCCGTACAAGGCGACAACTACCTCGGCGGGTTCTTCTCGTCGCCGGGTGACATCGACAACGCCGACAACAGCGTCCGTATCAACAATGCGGTCAAATGGTCGAGTCCGAGCTGGTCGGGCCTGCAGCTCTCCGCGATGTATTCGTTCGGCGGAGTCGCCGGCACCGTTGGCTCCGGCCAGACATACAGCGGCGCAGCCGCGTATACGAATGGCCCGCTGGCCGTGGCGGCCGGCTACCTGCACGTCGACAACGGCAACGGCTCCGTAGCCCAGCGAACGAAGACATCGGCCGATTCGCTGTTCAACAGCAGCGTCAACGCGGCCTATGCATCCGCCCGGTCCGTCAATATCGCACGTGCCGGTGGCCGATACACGCTGGGTGCATTCACACTGGGAGGGTACTACAGCTACTCGCAGTACAACCCGGATGCGTCATCGGCGTTTGTTCGGTCCGAGAAATATCACAACGGGTCGGTGTATGCAGTATGGCAAGCCAGCCCGGCATTGCTGACGGAGCTCGGCTACAACTATCTGCGCTCGGTGGGCGATTCGTCGGCCAAGTATCATCAATTCAGTCTTGGGGCCGACTATAACTTCAGCAAACGCACCGACGTATATGCAGTGGCGTCTTACGGCCACGCAAGCGGCGAGAATGGCGCTGGTTCGGCCCAAGCCGTGATCGGATCGATCGATGTCGATGCAGGCAAGAGTAGCCAGGCAATCGTGACCGTCGGTTTGCGTCACCGGTTCTGAGATCGTTCTCCACGCGAGGTTGAACGGCTCCCGGACGTCCGTCCGGGAGCCGCTTTTTGCGTTCATCCGGCCGATACGCCGCGCGTGTTCGCTTCCGGTACGGTCTCCTCCGCGCGTCTACGGAGCGAGAAGGCGAAGTACGGTATCGATGTTGAACGCCAGTCGCTCGGCGCGTTTTTCCTTGTCAACGAAGCTGAACCCGAAGATCACCTCGTTCGTGTAGCGGTTGTTGAGGTAATAGTAGGCAATCGCGGCAAGCGTGATGTGGAGCTGGCGAGCATCGACGCCCGGGCGAAACTCGCCGGTAGCGACGCCCCTGTCAAGAATGTCCTGAAGCATGTCGATGAAACCGACATGCAACTCCTTGAACCGTTTCGAACCGACGATGTGGCGTGCCTTGTGGAGGTTCGCGCTATTGACCAGCGACATGAAATCGGGATTCGCCAGATAGTAGTCCCATGTAAAGGTCATGAGCCTTTTGATCGCTTCTGTCGGACTCAGATGGTTCAGGTCGAGCTTCGCTTCCGCTTCCCGTATCCCGCTCCAGGTTTCTTCGAGTACCGACTGGAACAGTTGGTCCTTGTTCTCGAAGTACTCGTAGATCAATCGCTTGTTGACTCCGGCCCTTTCGGCGATGGAGTCGATTCGTGCACCGCCAAGTCCGACCGCGGAAAACTCGGCCCTGGCTGCGGCAAGAATCTTTTCCTTGGTGAGCGCCGGGTTGCGGATCTGCTTGGCGCGCGGCTCGGAATGCTCATCGGAAGAGCGCATTTTTCTGGCTCGAATTGCTGCGGAAGTAGACATCTCGGAATATCGATGCAGGAGAACGGCCTAGTGTAAAGGACGGAAGCGGGCACGGCGAAATCTATCGTTTACCCGCGCCCCGAGATCTTTTCTTGACATGCATTTTCGTCGAGAGCACGATCTTTCACAAGTAACGATACGGTTCGGTATTTGGCTGAGCAACGATCAAACCTGCTAGGAGGAAGCGTGGCTCGATGGAAAAATCTGGAAGAGACCGTCGCGGAAATACCCGATGGAGCAACGATCGCAATCACGGGGTCCGGAGGAGGGCTCCTCGAGGCAGATTCGGTGCTGGCAGCGATTGAAGATCGTTTCCTGCGAACGGGACACCCGCGCGACCTGACTTCAGAACTGCATGCTTGCGCCGAGACGTGTCCGGAAGATCGGGAAAGACGAGGCGCAAGAGCGGGCGATGAAGTATCTGGCGCGCGTGAGGGTCGCCGATCAGGCACACAAGTATCCCGCCCAGCTTTCGGGCGGGCAGCAGCAGCGCGTGGCGATCGCGCGCGCACTGTGCATGAATCCCAAGATCATGCTCTTTGATGAGCCTACGTCAGCCCTCGATCCCGAAAAGGTCAAGGAGGTGCTGGACACGATGATCGGTTTGGCCGAGGACGGCATCACGATGATCTGCGTCACGCATGAGATGGGGTTCGCGAAATCCGTCGCGCATCGAGTCCTGTTCATGGATGGCGGTCAGATCATCGAAAGCAGCGCGCCGAAGGAATTTTTCAGTGAACCGAAGCATCCTCGAACCCAGGCGTTTCTCAAGCAGATCCTCGCGCATTGAAGCTCGCCGGTGCGGGCAGGACGTGCATGCAAGGATTCCGACCAGCGATGGTCGATACGACATTGATATGGAGGCAGCATGACCCAAGCGAAACGTCCGCTCCGTAGCGAGACCTGGTTCAGACGCATCGATAACACGGGTTTCGAGCACCGGACGCATCTGAAGGCCCGCGGCGCACTCCCCGACATGTTCGACGGGCGCCCGGTGATCGGCATTGCGAATTCGGCATCGGATCTGGTGCCGTGCAATGCACACCTGACGGGCATTGCGGAAGCCGTCGCCAAAGGTGTGCTCGAGGCTGGAGGCTATCCATTGGTGTTCCCGACGATGTCGATCGGCGACATGCTGATGCGGCCCAGCGGCATGCTGTTCCGAAATCTGATGAGCATGGAACTCGAAGCAACGCTTCGCGCCAATCCGCTGGATGCGGTCGTGTTGCTGTCCGGCTGCGACAACACCGCACCCGCCTACATGATGGGTGCGGCAAGCGTCGACCTTCCCACGATTCTTGTACATGGTGGCGCGATGATCAGCGGCAGGGTCGGAGATCGCGCCGTGGGCTCCGGAACCGACATCTTCAGAATGCATGCCGACTATCGCGGCGGCAGGATGTCGAAGGCGGCGTTTCTCGACGCTGAATATGGCATGTCGCGCAGCAACGGCCACTGCAATACGATGGGTACGGCATCGACGATGGGCGCGATTGCCGAAGCGCTCGGACTCAGTTTGACTGGCACCGCTGCGATCCCGGCGGTCGACGGTCGGCGCTATGGTTCGTCTCAGCTGGCTGGCCGCCGTATCGTCGAAATGGTTCGGGAGGATCTGACATTCTCGCGAGTCGTCGACCGCCGGGCACTTGAAAATGCGATTCGCGTGAATGCCGCGCTGGGCGGCAGTACGAACGCGATCATCCATCTGATCGCGCTCGCCGGCCGGCTCGGCATCGAGTTGACGCTCGATGATTTCGAAAGTAACTGTGCGGACATTCCGCTGATGGCCAATGTCCTGCCAAACGGGAAGTTTCTTGCCGAGGAGTTTTACCACGCCGGCGGTGTACGCGCGCTGATGGGAGAACTGCGGAGCAAGCTGCATCTCGACGCATTGACCGTGTCGGGCACGACCGTCGGCGAAAACCTCGAAGGCATCCGAACGGCTGACGCGACGGTCATCTCGACGATCGAGCAGCCGGTCAAGCCCCAGAACGCGTTGCGGATCCTGCGCGGAAACCTCGCGCCGAACGGCGCGGTCATCAAGCCATCTGCCGCGAGTCCCAGACTACTGAAACATACGGGACCGGCGGTAGTGTTCGATAGCGTCGAGGATCTCGATGCGCGGATCGACGATCCGGATCTCGACGTGGACGCCGATAGCGTGCTCGTGCTGAAAGGCATCGGACCGCGCGGCTACCCCGGTATGCCCGAGCTTGGCAATATTCGTCTTCCGGCGAAATTGCTTGCGGCTGGCGTGACCGACATGGTGCGAATTTCCGATGGCCGGATGAGCGGGACCGCGTATGGAACCGTGGTGTTGCACGTCTCACCGGAATCCTCGGTGGGCGGGCCGTTGGCACTCGTTCAGGATGGCGACATGATTTCTGTCGATGTCGAGCAAGGTGTGTTGCAGTTGCAGGTGTCCGATGACGAACTGGCGCGCCGCCGCAGCGCATTTCAGGCATCGCAAGCATCAAGCGTCCGCGGCTACGAGCGGTTGTTCATCGAGCACGTACTGCAGGCCGACAAGGGGCTCGACTTCGACTTCCTGGTCGGAAACAGCGGTAACGAGGCGCCGCTGCGACGTCCTTTCTAATCGAGCATGAAGGTCGGCCCGCCGGAGCGGGCCTTTTCCGGTCAATCAGGGGAGGGGACATGCTGCTGGCGTTGATGTATGAGAAAGAGCGGCTTCTTGCCGCTCTTTCTTTTATCGGGTCGGATTGAGGTTGTCGCCCGTCACCTTGCATGCCGTGACAATCGCATCAACCCATTCAGCGTGGCGGTTGCCCGCCACGCCGGAAGCTTGGCCCTTCAGTCAGAGCCGCCAAGCCATCCTTGACAAGCCTGATCAGAACCCGCTGGGCTTGTCCCAGAGATTCAGCGACTGGCCAATCCCCTTTTGCTTCGCGCTCTCGACCATTTCATGGCCCCAGCTGATGTCGAAAACCGACATGCCGCACGCAATGAAGATCACGCGCTCTTTCGCACTTTCCCGGCCCGGTTTGACGCCATTGACGACGTCGCCCAGACCAGTCGAGTCAGCGAGCGCCGGCAGTTTGCCGGCGTCGATCAGGCGATAGAACGGGCCACCGATCACACCGCTGTAGTAGGCGTCCTTGTTGCCCGACGCGATGGCATCTTCGACATACGCTTCTTGCAGCGGCGTGTGATCGAACACGATCTTGCAACTTGTCAGGAAGGATTCGTCGGTATTGAACGGACCCGACACCAGAATGGTTGCGCCTTCCCTGATCCACTCGTCCTTGAAATAGAGCGGCTTCAGGCGTGATGCGGCGACAGTGATGACGTCGGCATCGCGGAAGCCCTTTTCGGCATCGTCGACGCCGATGGCTTTGATGCCGTATTTTTCCTCGATCCAGCTCGCGAATTCGTTGGCCTTGTCCAGGAAGACGTCGAAGCAGATGGCCTTCTCGATCGAACCGAGCTGCGTGATGATCGACGTGAAGCACGCTTTGTTGATCGGACCGCAGCCGATGACCGAGATCGTCTTCGCATCCTTGTTGACCAGATGCTTCGCGCCGACGCCGGGCACGGCCCCGGTTCGCGCGGCACTGAGCAGGTTTGCCGACATCAGGGCCAGCGGCGCGCCGGTGTCCTTGTCATTGAGCATCATGGTCAGAATCGAACGCGGCAATCCCTTTTCGGCATTGGCGTGATTCGAGCCATACCATTTGTTGCCACAGACATCGAAACGTCCACCGAGATAACCAGGCATCGCAGCAAAGCGACGGTCCGGGCCGGCCACCGGCATGTTCGGAAATTTCGTCTCCTTCGGAAAGACGATGTTCATGCCGTGATTGTTGTGATTGGCGCCACCCATCAGATAGTCGCCTTTGCCGAGCAGACTGAAGGTTTCTTCACACACGGACACGCAGCGGGCCGCATCCAGAACGCCGGCTGCGATCATGTCGGGCTCGGAAAGATAGAGAAAGTCGATCTTGGGATACATAGGGCTAACCTCTTTTCAAGGGGTGGACGTTCTGTTCAGTTCGTCGACGTAGACGCGTCTAGTCGATCAGAATCTGAGAAGTGGCGAAATGTCATAGAGGCGACAGCCGGGGCTTCGCGCATTGGCCCGCATCAGGAAATTCAGCTTTTCGATGCGCTCTCCGGAACGCGGCGCGCCATTTTTCTGGAACGGGACTTCGAGGCCGACCGAGAAATCCATCACGACGTCGTCCACGACGCCACCGGAGCGGCCCGATGGCACCGCGATCATCCCGTGCCGTTCGGCGAACCGGTACGCATCCAGCGCCTCCGTGACGGTGCCGACCTGGTTGGGTTTGAGGATGAAGCCATCCACAGCGTGCGTTTCATGAGCTTTCCTGAGCAATGGCAGGCTGGTCACAGTGAGATCGTCGCCGAGAACGATGGTGCGGCGAAGTTCCTGAACCGCGTTGCTGTAACCCACCCAGTCGTTCTCGTCGAGCAGATCCTCGACAAAGACCAGGTTGAACTTCCCGGTCAGATACCGTGCATAGGCGATCAGCGCATCGGAGGAAACCCGCTTGCCTTTCAGCAGGTAGGTATGGGTTTCCTTGTCGTACATCTCGCTCGACGCGCAATCGAGCGCGAACGCGATCCGGCCTGTATAACCGCACGCGTCGATGGCTTTCTGCATCAACGTCAGCACGACTTCCGGATCGTCCGATGGCGCGGCGTAGCCGTAGGAGCTGGCGACCTGCGGCTTGTGTCCGAGATACTCCGTCAGGATATCGGCGAGCTTCTGAAACACGGCCACCGCCATCTCGATCGCGAAATCGATGCTATCGGTGCCGTAGGGCACGATCAGAAACTCGTTGAATGGCTGCGTCAGCGCGTCGTATCGCCCGCCGTTGATCACGTTGAAGCAGGGCACCGGCACGGTCCGGATGTTGCGACCGGCGATATGCGTGTAGAGCGGGATCTTGCGCGCGGCCGCCGCCGCACGAAATGCCGCGATCGATACCGAGTAGATCGTATTGCCGCCGAGGCGCCGCTTGTCCGGCGTGCCGTCGAGCGCGATCATCCTTTCGTCGATCGCGCGCTGGTCGAACACGTTCATGTCGATCAGCGCTGGAGCGATGGTGCTGACGGCGTGGCCGACGGCCTTGTGTACACTGAGCCCCTTATAGGTCGACGGGTCGCCGTCACGCAGGACAAACGACTCGTGCATGCCGACCGACGTGCCGGTCGGCGCCGCCCCCAGGCCGATGGCACCGCTCTCGGTGCGTATCTCGACTTCGACTGCGGGACGGCATTTGCAGTCGATGATCTGCTGGGCCCGGATGGATGTGATGCGGTCTTCCATGTCACTGGCCTCCGTTCGGTGCCGGAACGTAAAGAATGTTCAGGTCGCACAGGTTGGTGCCGGTGTTGCCGGTGAAAATGGCAGAACCAATCGCGTCGAGCGCCTCGAAGCAACTGTGCTCGCGCAGCGCCTGGTACAGGCTGATGCCCTTGTCGGACGCGGCCTTGAAGCTGCTGGAATCGGTGATGCCGCCGGCGACCTTGGCGGTGCCGTCCGTGCCTTCGCTATCGATCGACAGCAGGCACGCGCCGTTGGTCTTGGCCGCCGTGATGGCAAAACTCACGGCCATTTCCTGGCCCGGGCCGCCGTGACCCTTGATCACGCTGTTATCGAGGATCTGCGTCGTCACCTCGCCGGAACTGAGGAGTACGCAGGGAGGCTTGACCGGATTGCCGTAGGTCTGAATCTCGCGCGCCATCGATGCGAAGAAGGTTCCGGCGTCACGGCTCTCACCCTCGAGGAACGACGATACGATCAGCGCCGGAATACCCATCTCTTCACAGATTTCCTTTGCGTAAATGCAGGAATCCGGAAGCGTGTTGAGCAGGAAGTAGGTGTTGTCGGGAAACGCTTTGGGCGTTTCCGCTTCTGCGCCGGCGTTCATCAGATAGTCGACGACGCTCCTGGGCAGCCGGTCCGCGACGTCGCGATTGATGATCGTGGCGCGCGCATCGTCCAGCGTTGTCGGGTCGGGGCCGATCGGCGTGCTCTTGTAGGCCGCATAGGGCACGGCGATGTCGCCGGTGGCGGGCGAGCCCACTGCGTCGCTGATGCCGAAACCGATCAGCTCGGCCCCCACGCTCTGGATACGCTTCGCCAGCATCCCGCCATTCAATGCGGAGATATGGCGACGCACGGCATTGATCTCGACAATACCCGCGCCGGATTTCAGCAGCACATCGGTGGTATCGATCTCGTCCTGCAACGTGATTCCGTCGACCGGACATGACATCAGCGCCGAGCTGCCACCGCTGATCACCGCGATAAACAAGTCTCCCGGTCCAGCCTGATCGACGATCTCGATGATTTTCTTCGATGCCCGGTAGCCTTCCTCGTTCGGAAGGGGATGGCCGCCAACGAACACTTCGGTCTTGTTGAAGCGATCCGTTGCTTCGTGGATCTTTACGATGGCGATCCCCTGCGTCAGCCGGTCGCCCAGCACGTGATCCACCGCCATTGCCATGTGGTTGCAGGCTTTGCCGGCGCCGATCAGGTAAACATTGCGCTTTTGCGACAGGTCCCAGGCGCGCGTGCCGATATGCAGCACGCTGCCTTCCATGCGCATGATGCTTCGGATCCGCTGATAGCTGTCCAGCCGCTCGAGCGTCCGGTCGGCAATCTCAAGCACGACTTGCCTCGAGGCCATGTCACCGTGCGAGAGGACTTCATCTGCATTACGAATTTTCTTCATCTTTGGCACCCGGTGTGATCCTGTTGCGAACCAGCTTTGGCTGGTTCCTTGAGTTGATGGGCCGAACGGGCGTCGATTTCATGTCATCGGCACACGCACGTTTTTCCTTCGGCGGCTCATACGAAACCGTTCGAAAGTCGCGCGGCTTGCTACTGCAATCACCGATCCGGTGTCGTCGATGCCGCCGACAGGCGTGAGAGCGGCCTGGAACGTCGGGTTGGCTGGCCGTGAAGTGCGTCGGTCTCGTAGTGCCAGGCTGGGCGCGTGTAGACCACGGCCGTCTCGTGGACGGACATCAGACCGGCCACGAAGCGTTTCGAGCTTGTGCGGACCATCTCGACTCTTCCTTTGAAGGTCTTGGCGCCGACAGTGAGCAACCACTTGAAAACTGCCACGGTCGTCCTCCACGCGTCAGGTAAAGTGTGCACTTATTGTCGACTAAGTGACGACAATGTCAACATCCCAAAAAGATGAAGCGAAGGATGAACGGGCTAAGTGGCCCGTATTTAAAGGCTCTGCGGAGCACATAGTGGTTAACCATGGGGGCGATTTGGCGCGTTCGGCGACCGACACTTCTTGACATTGTGCAGCCGGAGCACGAACATTGTCGACATGAGGTCGACTGATATTTGCAGGGCGCGCAGGTATGAGATCGGTTCGCCCGGTCCGGACCGGACGCGGGGATATCAAGTTCGGCCAGCGATGGTTGGTGCATGAAGCCACTTACTGAGGTTTAAACATGAGCACGAATTCGAAGCTGGTTGTTGTGACGGGTGGGGCGAGTGGTATCGGTGAGGCGACGGCCCGCCGGTTTGCGGCGGCGGGCTCGAGAGTCGTCATTGGCGATCTGAACGCGGAGAGAGGGCGGCTGGTTGTCGACGAATTGCGCGGAGCCGGGCACGACGCTGTCTTTTATCCGGTGGATCTGGCGAGCGACAGTTCGATCAGGGAGTTCGCCGACGCTATCCTCAAATCCCAGGGTGTTCCGGACGCGCTGGTGAATTCGGGCGGGATTCTTCAGAACGCGGTGCGCCTGCTCGAGATGGACGTGGCCGAGTTTGATCGGCTGATGAACGTCAACGTTCGAGGAACCCTGCTGGCTTCGCGCATGTTCGGCGCTGCGATGTGTGATCGTGGAGCGGGGGCGATCATCAACCTTTGTTCATTGACGACGTTCAGGCCTTCAGCGCAGATTGGCTACGCGGTCGGGAAGGCCGGTCTCAAGATGCTGACGGAGGTGATGGCAGCGGAGTGGGGCCCGAAAGGCGTGCGTGTCAATGCGGTGGCACCAGGCTACACACTGACTCCTGCAATGCAGGCCCGGATCGATTCAGGCGAGCGCGATCCGGACGCGGTTATCCAGAAATCGGCACTGCGTCGCTTCGTCAGTCCCGCGGAGGTGGCCGAGGCCATCTTCTTCCTGTGTTCTGCAGAGGCGTCTGCGATTACCGGGATTACCCTTCCGATCGATTGCGGCTGGCTTGTCACAACCGCTTACTCGTCGTATGCCGCGCAACCCTGAGAACCCGATCGCGAATACCCGAGCGCGGGGGCGCATGATCGCCGAAGTAGCGCTCGCCAGCAGAAGACTCTCGTTTGAAGGGTGGGGCAGGATTCTGCAGCAAATTCGCCTGCGTCGGCGTAGTGCACGGATATAAAAAGAAAAATCGACCGTTGCAACTTGTACGGCGCTGGCCACGCGCGCGTACAAGGCTCGAGGGCAGCCGGTTCATGCCGGAACATTAATCGATCGCTACGTGCCTGCGTGGGCGACCCAGCACCGGAACGGGCGCTGCCATTTGCGACCGTTCCGCCGGCGACCTGAAAAATGCCGGCAAACCTCTCCCGAATCCGACATCGCCCATCTTCAGGCGGGCACGCCGCCGCATACAGTCGCCCGCAAAGCTCACATCTCCCGAAATCACGGCCGCTTGGTCGCAAAACGGCTGGTTCCGCGTCTGCAAGATCGTTCCTGCGGTAAGGAAAACCCTGTGTGACGGGATGATTTTGAGTTGTTGACATATGACGTCTCACCTAATACCTTGACACCTAAGCTGCCTCTGCGGCTTGAAGTTGATGTCTCTAACCCACGCTAATTCGGCCGCGCGAAAGGGCGGAGTGAACCCGATCCGCATCAGCACGCGACGTGTCAGGTTGTATTGGTCCGATGAATCGCAATGTCGTGGCAGCGTTGGCCTACCTACATTTACTGAGGTGTCGAATGAAGATCCCGTTTTCCGTCAAGCATGTTTCGATCGCGGCGGCGTGCGCCGTCACTGGGCTGACCTTCGGCGGCGGAGCCTGCGCAGCAGACGTCACGATCGGTTTCGCGGCACCGCTGACCGGTGCGTCGGCGCATTACGGAGCCGACTTGAAGCGAGGTGTCGAGCTGGCGATCGACGACGCGAATGCCAGGAAGCTCGTGATCGGTGGTCAACCGGTGCGCTTTGTGCTGGATGCGGAGGATGACCAGGGCGACCCGCGGATGGGATCGCAAGTGGCGCAGAAGTTGGTGGACGCCAAAGTCGCCGGTATCGTCGGACATTTCAATTCGGGTACCAGCGTGCCCGCATCACGGATCTACTACAACGCGGGGATCCCGATGGTCTCGCCGACGGCGACCAATCCGACGCTGACGTCGCAGGGCTTCAGCACCGTGTTTCGCGTGACGAACTCGGACGCCCAGATGGGGCAGCTTGCCGGTCATTCAGCGGTCGAGACGCTCAAGGGCAAAAGCATTGCGGTGATCGATGATCGCACCGCATTCGGCCAGGGCATGGCCGACGAGTTCGTCAAGGGCGTGAAGGCCGCCGGCGGCAAGGTCGTTGACCGCGAATTCACGACCGACAAGGCGGTGGATTTTCGTGCGCAACTGACCCGGATCAAGTCGTTCAATCCGGACGTCATCTTCTGGGCGGGCCTCGACCAGCAGGCAGGCATGGTGATGAAGCAGATGCGTCAGCTGGGCATCCGCGCGACGATGCTGGGTGGTGGCAGCTTCGAAAACGATACGTTCCTGAAGGTGGCCGGCGAAAGCGCCGAAGGGGCAATGTCCTGGGACTACGGTGTGCCGCTGAGCAAGCTGAAGGCGGGCAAGGCCTTCGACCAGAAAATGAAGGCCAGGTACAACGAGGGCGTCGTCGCCTATTCGCCGTCCGCCTATGACGCCACCTGGGTGCTGATCAACGCGATGCAGAAGGCGAATTCGGCCGACCCCAAGGTCTATGCGCCGCTGATCAAGTCGGTTTCGTTCGAAGGCGTGTCCGGGAACATCGCGTTCATGCCGAACGGTGACATGAAGGATCCCGCTGCGACGTTCTACAAGGTGATAGCCGGCAAGTGGGTGCCTCAGGCCATTGCATATGGCGACAAGGTTGAACCGATCAAGAACTGACCTTCAGACGTCCGTCCAACAGGGATTGAACGGCTCTCCGACAAGCGGTCCGGGAGCCGCTTTTGCTTGTACCGGTCGCCCGGATTACTCCGGCCGGGCACTCGTCAAATGATGGTAGCGCTCGAGGCTCTCGTTGAGATGGCGTCGCATCGCCCGGCGGGCGCCGCTTTCATCTTGAAGTTCGATTGCTTCGAGGATGTCGCCATGCTCTCGCTGAATGCGCTTGATATACGTCTTGCGCTCTTTCAGGTTCGCCTTTGCGTGCTTCAGTCGCAGATCGCCGATGATCTCCTGGCCGAGCGATCGCAGGATCGCCACGAAGTGCGGGTTCTCCGAGCAGGTTGCGACGGCCAGGTGGAATTCGAAGTCCGCACGTGCGCATTCGGCGTCGTTGTCGATCGCGACGATTTCCATTCGTGCATAGACTTCCTTGAGTGCCTTCAAGTGCGGCTCGGATCGCCGGCGGGCTGCATAGGCGGCGCCTTCCGCTTCGACGCCGGTCCGGAGCTCGAGCACATGCATCGAGTTGTTCAGCGTCGTCGAATCGATGAAGCTCAGTTCGGATGCCTGATCCGTTTCATCGGTGACGAACACACCGACACCATGGCGGGCGATCAGGCGGCGGCCGAGCTTGAGCGAGGCGACCGCTTCGCGAATGACGGTTCGGCTGACGCCGAATTCGGAACAGAGTTCGGGCTCGGTCGGTAGTTTGGAGCCCCGAGGATATTCCCCGCGGTCGATCTTGTCGTTCAGCGCCTGAATCACGAGTTCGGTCAGGCTGCGCCGCCGCCCGGAACTGGCGGCATTCTTCAGAAGAGTTTCAGCGTCCAGAGACATTCCGTGTGCTCCACACAGGATAGGATGGCTCTGCAATTGACGGATGCAGGCATACCGCGCCGGCGCCCGTTGTCAGTGTGTGTGACCTGCGCCGTATGACATATTATGACTCTAGCATACTCGCGGGCAGGTCGGCGCCCGCCCGGCAGCCTGATGCAGGGCGAGCGCCGGTTCCTTGATTTGCGTCAGGCGTAGATATAGCCGCCGCTGACGATCACGTTCTCGCCGGTCGCATAGGTATTGCGGCTGCTTGCCATCATCACCACCCACTGCGCGATTTCCTCGGGTTCCGCGGCCCGGCCGAGCGGGTTGGCCGCGGCAAGTTCGCCGAGGAAACCGAGCTTTTTCGCGCGCTCGGTTGCGAAGCCTGCAGGTGCGACGGAGTTGACCAGGATGCCGTCCTTCGCGACTTCCTGAGCGAACGACCTGGTCAGGCTGACGACGGCGGCTTTCGTGGCGGCATAGTGCCCGTTTTGCGGATGCGCCTTGAACGCGTCGACCGACGTGATGTTCACGATGCGGCCCGCGACGTGTGCTTCAACCTTCGGGCGCGTGCGCATGTGCTCGATCGCGGCCACCATCATGTGATAGGTTCCCTTGATGTTGACCGCGTTTTCGATATCCCATTCGTCATCCGAAATTTCGAGCAACGGACGGCGCGGATAGATGGCTGCGCTGTTGACGAGGCAGTCGACGCGACCGAGCGCTTCGAGCGCCTGCTTGAATACCGCATGAGCGGAATCCTTGCGCGTGATGTCGCCTTCCGCACCGAACACCTGATGGCCTTCGGCCGTCAGGTTGCGGACGGTTTCCTCGAGCAGCGGGCCGTTCTTGTCGATGAGCGCGACGCGCTCGGCGCCGTCGGCAAGCATCAGTTTTGCGACGGACAGACCGAGGCCCGATGCGCCGCCGACGATTACAACGCGTTGATTCTTCATGATGCAGAGTTCTCCGTTCCTAAAGACGCTGACTAGCTGACCGACACGATTTGCGAACCGCCGGCCGCCTGGTCCGTCGGAAAGACTTCCATCCTTGATACATCGACATAGTCGGGAAGCGCGATTGCGGTCGCGATCAGTTCGGCGATGTGTTCCGGCTGAATCGAGCGATAGGCGTCGTACAGCTTCTCGTTCGCGCCCGCCTCGCCGAGTGCCGTGCGATACAAGCTCGTCTGCACGCGGCCCGGCGCAATCTCGGTCACGCGAACGTTGCTGCCGAGCAGATCGCAGCGCAGCGAGTCGCAGAACATGCTGATCGCCGCCTTCGTCGCGCCGTACACGGCGGTGTTCGGGTGCGGAAAGCGGCCGGCGCTGGAGCCGACGAAGAACAGATGGCCGCGCTTTCGCTTCAGCATGCCGTCGAGGGCCATATGCGCGATGCGTAGCGGCGCGCGCAGATTGACATCGATCATGCTGTCGATATCGGCCGGCGAACACGCGTCAAACTTCGCGATCGCCGGCAGAAGCCCCGCATTGTTGACGACTACGTCGATCTCGACGCGATCGAACAGTTCCAGCAACGGCGACGTGTCCTGCAAATCCACGGCAATCGGTGTCGCGTCGCATTCTTTCGCCAGCGCGTCGAGCGCCGCGGCGTCGCGTCCGAGTGCATAGATCTTCAAGCCTTCGTTGGCGAGCCGGTGTGCGATTGCACGTCCGATGCCACTCGATGCACCGGTGACGAGCGCAACTTTGTACGATTGAGCATTCATGGTCTTGCCTTTCGTTGTGCGGTGTAGCCCGGCGAATTCAAATCACGCCCTCCTCGAGGAACGGTCTGTTCTCGACGACGCGCTCGTAACCTAGCTGCCCGAGATCGAGCGACCGGTATTCGCCATAGGTGATCAGTTCGCTGAGGCCGCGGCCGACCGCAGGCGATTGCTGCAGTCCGTGGCCGCTGAAGCCGTTGGCGAACAGGAAATTCGTGACCTCGGGATGCGGTCCGATGATGGCGTTGTGATCGAGCACGCAGAAATCGTAGTGTCCGGCCCACGCATTGACGACCTTGATCGCTTCGAACGCCGGGATACGTTCGGCGAGCGCAGGCCAGATCACTTCGTCGAATTCCGAGTGGACGACATCGAAGTCGTTGACGTCGGCGAGCGGGTCCGGATCCGGATAGCAGCCGGTCAGATAGTATTGGCCCTCGGGGCGGAAGAAGATCCCCGTCGTGTCGATCGTCATTGGCACCGTGCCCGTGAGTGGCGTGCGGCAGTCGAACACGAACAGGCACCGTTTGCGTGGTTCGACGGGAATGTCCAGGCCCGCGAGTCGCGCCATTGCCGGCCCGCGTGTACCCGCGGCATTCACCATCAGGCCGCATCCGATCGTCTCGCCGCTCTTGAGCTTCACGCCGGTGATGCGCGATCCGTCGCGGACGAGCTCGACCACCTCGTTCTCGATGTACTCGATGCCGAGCGAACGCGCCTTGCGGCGCATGCCCTGCAGCAGGCCGTAGCTGTCGAACCAGCCTTCGCCCTTTTGCCCGTACACGCCGTTGACCAGCTGGTCCGTGTTGAGCCACGGGAAGCGCGCCTTGAGCTGTTCGGGGTCGAGCAGCACGACGTCGGCACCGTTTTCCCGCTGCGTCATGTAGTTGCGCTCGAACATCGGCGCGCCGGCTGCATCGCCGAGATACAGATAGCCGTTTTCCTTGAAGCCGAGTTCCGGCGCGTCGCCGTCGACCTCGACGAGTTCATGGAAGTGGCGAATGAACTCGGTGCCGAACTGCGAGATCCTGATGTTCAGCGGGTTCGAAAACTGCTGCCGGATCGAAGCGCTCGACAACGCCGTCGCGGACTGCGCGTAGGTCCAGTCGCGTTCGACGACGAGCACCGAGCCCTTGAAGTCGGGATTCTTCGCGAGGAAGTACGCCGTTGCGCTCCCGACTACGGCGCCACCCACGATGACGACGTCATAGTGAGCCTTTGCTGCTTGCTGTGCCATCTCTTTGCCTTCCAAAAGTATCGTGCCGGGCCCGTTCAATCGACCTTCGGATCCTCGAAGTGCCCGTCTGCCGCGAACTGTCCGCCTTGAAAGCGGACCGCAGGATGGCGCGGGTCAGGCGTGGCCGTGTTCGCATAGACTTCCGCGCGAAAGATGTCGGCGCTATCCTTCGGGCGATAGCCGAGGTACGCGGCCTGCGTGTTGTCCCAGAAGTTTGCGCTGTTGTTCGAGTTGCCGTACACGATCATGTGGCCGACGCTCGGCGTCATCAGCGACTGGATGCACAGGTGCGAAAAATCGTCATACGAGAGCCAGGTGGCCAGCATGCGGCGGTCGACGGGCTTCGGGAAGCACGAACCGATCCGCAGGCAGACGGATTCGATGCCGAACTTGTCGAAGTAGTAGCGCGACAGGTTTTCGACGAACGTCTTGCTGACGCCATACAGGCTGTCCGGGCGCTGCGGCGAGTTCGAGTCGATCGTCTGCGTGCATTCGTAGAAGCCGATCGCATGCACGGAGCTCGCGTAGATCACGCGCTTCACGCCGGCCTGGCGTGCGCCTTCGTAGATGTTGTAGCTGCCGACGATGTTCGAGTCGAGAATGACCTGGAACGTGTTCTCGCGCGGTGCGCCGCCCATATGGATGACCATGTCGACGCCTTTCAGCATCTCGAACACCGCGTCGCGATCGGCAAGGTCGCAAATGAAATGCTTTTCGTTATCCCGAACTTCGCCGAGCGACTGGCGGCCGTTCAGGCTGAGCGTTTCGGCGTACGGGCGCAGCGATTCGCGCAGCACGGAGCCCAGCGCGCCGCCGGCGCCCGTGATCAGGATGTTCTTGAAGGGCGGTTTGGTGATGTCAGTCATGGCACTGTTCCTTATCGGGTGGCGGACGCGTTCAGCGTGTCGAGCGTGATGCCGTAGTCGTCGCGCAATTGCGCTTCGGAGATGTATTCGTTGCGGATGTCGCGCAGCAGCTCTTCCTTGCTGCGTTGTGCCGGCGAGCCGACGCCGCCGCCGCCGGGGAGTGACAGCACGACGCGCTGATACTCGCCGACTGCCTGCGTGCCTTTGCCCTTCATCTTCGTGCCGTCCGACAGTTCCACCTGTCCGGCCGCGCCGGGCTTGCCGCCGGCGTGGCCGCGCGCGGGATGATCGATGCGGTCGAACATCGCGTTGAAGCGGAATTGATAGCCAGCGCGCGGGCCGATTTCGACGATCTGACCGAGGCCGCCGCGGTGCTTGCCTGCGCCACCCGAGCCGGACCGCATTTCCTTGCGCCATACGACAATCGGCCCGACCTGCTCGGTTGCCTCGACCGACATCGCATGGACGCCGCTCGGAAATGCCGTTGCCGACAGGCCGTCGAGCTCGGCACGCGCACCGGTGCCGCCACTGTTGAACATCAGGATCTCGGCGCCCTTGAGTCCCGAGTCCTCGCGAACCGGTCGCGCGCTCACGTGCAGGTTCCACAGCGCACCTGCACCTTCGGTCGGCACGCGATTCGGCAGGATCTTGTCCAGTGCGCCGAGGACCAGGTCCGGAACGAAGTGCCCGAGCACATGCCGGACAGCGACAGGGCTCGGGCGCTGCGCATTCAGGATGCAGCCGGCCGGCGCCTGCACGCGGAACGGCTCGAGCGACGCCGCGTTGTTGGGCACCTCGGGTGCGATGATGCATTTCAGCCCATAGCACGCGTACGCCTTCGCATACAGCAGCGGCACGTTGATCCCGAACGGGCTGGCCGGCGACGATCCGGCGAAGTCGGCCAGCAGATGATCGTCGCCGACCGTCAGCGTCACGTTCAGCGTGACCGGCGTGTCGTAGCCGTCGAGCGTCATCTGATTGGACTGCGTCCCGTTCGGCAGCGCGGCGATCCGTTCGAGCGTCGCTTCGCGGCTGCGCGCGAGAATGAACTCGCCGATGCCCTCGACATCCTTGAGCCCGAATTCCTTCAGCATTTCGAGCAGGCGCTTGTGTCCGGTTTCGTTACAGGAGGCCAGTGCGTACAGGTCGCCGACCACCTTGTCCGCTTCGCGCACGTTGTTGCGCAGGATGTTGATCAGGTCGCGATTGACTTCGCCGCGCTCGATCAGCTTCATGATCGGCACGAACAGGCCTTCCTCGTAGACCTCGCGCGAATCCGGACCGAACCCGCGTCCGCCGATGTCCACCACGTGCGCGGTGCTGGCGAAGTAGCCGATCAATTCGCCATCGAGAAACGACGGCGAGACGACCGTGAAGTCGTGCAGGTGGCCCGTTCCGCGCCACGGATCGTTGGTCAGGTAGACGTCGCCTTCGTACATGCGGTCGACGCCGATCTCGTTCATGAAGTGCTCGACGGCTTCCGCCATCGTATTGACGTGCCCCGGCGTGCCGGTGACCGCCTGCGCGAGCATGCGCCCGCGCTTGTCGAAGATGCCGGCCGACAGGTCACCTGCTTCGCGCACGCTGGTGCTGAACGCGGTGCGGATCAGGGCCATCGCCTGCTCTTCGACGACGGAGATCAGACGGTTCCACATGACCTGCATGTGGATGGTGTCGATGTTGTTGAGGGACATGGTTACTCCTGGTTCGCGGTGGCCGCGGTCAATTCTTTGGACGTCACGAGCAGGCAGCCGTCGGGCTGCACCGTGGCGTTGAACGAGGACGTGACGAGGGTCGAGGTCTCGGCCTCGACGATGATGGCCGGGCCGACGACGGTTTCGCCGACGCCCAGCGTGCCGCGCTCGACGATGGCGGCCTCGACGGAGCGATGCAGTGCTGCATCGAAGATCTTGCGGGTTTTCTGCGCCTTCACCGGGTCGAGGCTGTCGACCAGTTGCAGGCGCTCGACCGGCGGGAGTGGCGAACTCGCCTTGACCGCCCAGCTGACGATCTCGATATCCAGCCCATCGATCGGACGACCGAAGAATTGCGTGTAGGCCTTCGTGAACAGTTCGGCGAAGGTGGCGCGATCCTCGCTGCTGAACCGGCGATACGGAATCGCGATCGGGATTTCCCATCCCTGACCGACATACCGCATGAATGCCTTCACCTCGACCACGGGTTCCACGTCCCCCGACCCCTGGCGCGCAAAATGGTCTGCCTCGGCGCCGAGCTGCTCGACGATCTCGTTGAGTACGTTCGCGTCGAAGTCGGTAAAGCGCATGCTCGCGCTGCGGACGCTTTCATAACCGAACGGCGCGCGCAGGAAGCCGATCGCCGAACCCACGCCGGCGCCCGGCGGCACGATGAACTTCCGGATGCCGCTCTTCTCGCACAGTCGCGCGGCATGCAGCGGGCCGGCGCCGCCGAACGTGATCATCGTGTAGTCGCCGATATCCTTGCCGCTCTCGACCGCGTGTACGCGAGCCGCATTGCTCATGTTCTCGTCGACGACCTCGGCGACGCCATATGCGGCTTCTTCCGGGTTGAGCGACAGCGCCGCACCGACGTCGGCCAGCATTGCGCGGGCCGCATTGTCGGCCGACAACGGAATGGAGCCGCCCGCAAAGTTGTTCGGGTCGAGGCGGCCGAGCAACAGGTCGGCGTCCGTCACGGTCGGCTGCGTGCCGCCGCGCTGGTAGCACGCGGGGCCGGGCTCCGACGCGGCGCTGTGGGGGCCGACGCGGATTTGCCGCATCACGTCGAGCGATGCGATCGAGCCGCCGCCTGCACCGATTTCCACCATCTCGACGACCGGGATCGAAATCGGCATGCCGCTGCCTTTCTTGAATCGATAGGTGCGCGCGACTTCGAACGTGTTGGCGGTCTTGGGCGTGAAATCGTCAATCAGGCAGATCTTGGCCGTCGTGCCGCCCATATCGAACGACAGCACGGTGTCGAGGTCGTAGCGCGCAGCGATATGTGCGGCAAAAATTGCCCCGCCGGCGGGACCAGACTCCACGAGACGAACCGGGAATTCCGATGCGCTTTCGATCGACACGATGCCGCCGCCGGAGTGGATGATGAAGATCGGGCACACGGCGCCGGCCGCGCGAACCTGGCCGAGCAGGCGGTCCAGATACGACTTCATGATCGGACGCACGTATGCGTTCGCACAGACCGTGTTGAAGCGCTCGAACTCGCGGATCTGCGGCGACACTTCGCTCGAGACCGACACGGACACGTTCGGCAACCGCTTCTCGATCGCGTCGCGCATCATGCGCTCGTGCACGCCGTTCACGTACGCGTGGATGAAGCCGATTGCGACGCTCTCATAGCCGCCTTGCTCGACGCGATCGACGACGCGGTCGATTAACGCTTCAGTAGGGGCGAGCAGCACACCGCCTTGCGCATCGATGCGCTCGCTCAGCGTAAAGCGGTCGCAGCGCTCGATCAGCGGCGGCGGAAGCTTGATGTTCAGGTCGTATTGCTCGAAGCGGTTCTCGGTCCGCATCTCGATCGTGTCGCGGAAGCCTTCCGTCGTGACGAAGGCCGTCTTTGCGCCGCGCCGTTCGATGAGGGCGTTCGTTGCGAGCGTCGTGCCGTGAATGATGACGCCGATGTCCTTGAGTTCGATGCCAGCCTTGCTTGCGACGATGCTGACGCCTTTGATGATCGCGCGCTCGGGCGCCGTGTAATCGGTAAGGACCTTGGTGGAAAAGAGCTTCCCACCGAGTTCGAGCGCGACATCGGTAAAGGTCCCGCCGATATCTACACCGACTCGTGCCTTGTCGTGACTGGCCACCATGACTCTCCTGTTTAAACCATTGCATGCGCCTGGCGTACAGCAGGCGGATTCGCGATTCACGAACACCGGATCGTGGGGAGGGCGCAAAGGCTGCCCGTCACGATCCTTGCCGCCCCGCACCCGATCTCCGGAGGGTGCTGAACCGCTGTTTCTTGCTCGTTGACATATGATGAGTGACGTCTTACAGTGCTGTCAACAGAGACAAATTTATTTTCGTTTCCGGCACCTCGTTATGACCCGGATTCAATCGATAAGATGATGTTTTATAACGTGTTTTTCTGTTATTTGTGAGGCGGGTGGCACCCCGCGTCAACCTCTGTACGTAACTATACGCGACGCGAAAAATTTGCAAAAACTATTTTTTTCGGAGATTTTTGAGGGCGGCGAAGGAAGTGCCGCAACCGGGGGGCAGGGGGTGTTTCGGCAGCCCTGCAGGCGTGCTTCCAGGAGGGGGCTTGCCTTGCGTCGTTGTGCCGGCGGTTGGCGCTGGCGGGTTCGTTCAATTTGCCCCCGCTGAGTGGGGCGTTATGGAGTGTCGGTGGATATTTTCATTCAGCAGATCCTCAACGGGCTGGTGCTCGGGAGCGTGTACGCGATCATCGCGCTGGGCTACACGATGGTGTACGGCATTCTCGGCATCATCAACTTCGCGCATGCGGACGTATTGATGGTGGGGGCAATGGTCGCGCTTTCCGTGATCACCGTGCTGCAGAACCACTTCCCGCAGCTCGGCAACATCGCGACGCTGACGATCGCCCTTGGCATTGCCGCCGCCGTCTGTGCCGTCGTCGGCTTCACGATCGAGCGCGTCGCGTACCGGCCGCTGCGCCGCGCGCCACGCCTTGCCCCGCTGATCACCGCGATCGGCGTATCGATCCTGCTGCAAACGGCCGCGATGATCATCTGGTCGCGCAACCCGCTGCCGTTCCCGCAACTGCTGCCGACCGCCCCGATCAACGTGATCAAGGCGACCGACACGACGCCGGGCGCCGTGATCTCGTTGACCGAGATCGTGATCGTCGCCGTCGCGTTCGTCGTGATGGGCGGCCTGTTGCTGCTCGTCCACAAGACCAGGCTCGGCCGCGCGATGCGCGCGATCGCGGAGAACCCGAATAACGCGAGCCTGATGGGCGTGAACCCGAACTTCGTGATCTCGGCGACCTTCATGATCGGCTCGGCGCTCGCGGCGCTCGCCGGCGTGATGATCGCGTCCGAATACGGCAACGTGCACTTCTACATGGGCTTCATTCCCGGCCTGAAGGCGTTTACGGCTGCGGTGCTGGGCGGCATCGGCAATCTCGCGGGCGCGATGGTCGGCGGCCTCGTCCTCGGCCTGATCGAGCAACTGGGCGCCGGCTACATCGGCGATTTCACGGGCGGCGTGTTCGGCAGCAACTACCAGGACGTGTTCGCCTTCATCGTGCTGATCATCGTGCTGGTGTTCCGTCCGTCGGGCCTGCTCGGCGAGCGTGTGGCCGATCGCGCATAAGGAGAGCGAGATGAATTCCACCCAACAGATCGAAACCCCGATGGCACTCGTCGAAGAACGCAACACCGCGAAGACCGTCACCATCGGCATCCTCACCGCGGCGTTCGTGATTGCCGCGCCGATCATCATCGGCGCAGCAGGCGGCAACTACTGGGTCCGCGTGCTCGACTTCG